>JBBQDY010000096.1:0-9675 GCA_038320155.1 Cytophagales bacterium | reverse complement strand
ATATTTTGTTATTTAAAAGATGTAAAAGTAGACCTTGTCAGATATCCTCATCCATTGATTCGTCCTTCGGAATCTATCGATGGTATTCGAATGTATTCCAATGAAGATATTATTGCCATGAAGGTCCAGGCAATTCTTGGTGGTGCAAAGAAGAAAGACTTTTGGGATGTAGCAGAATTACTAAAGCACTATACGGTTAAAGATTTTATAGACTTTCATCAGGAAAAATTTAGCACCAATAATGCTCAGATTGTTGTTCCACAGGCAATTTCCTGTTTTTCAGATGCTGAAGAAAGTGAGGATCCGGTCAGTCTCAAGGACCAGACATTGCCAAAAACACAAAATTTTATTCAGAAAAAAGTGGCTGAATACCTACGGTGAATTTGGTCTAATTCGTCATTTTTCTAATTGAATTCAACAACCTTCTCAAATCCTAAATTTTAAGAAATAGCTTAGCTACTTTTAAACTGTTTTAAACTCAGAACAATTATTCGTATTTTTGTTCTGAGTTCAAAACAATATAATGGAAGATCTGTATATTTTTCAAAATAATTTAATACAACAAGTTTCTCTGGATTGGAAAAGATACCTCTTTCCAAAACTGGATCCTCAAGAGAAGCTTTTGGGAATTAAAGGCCTGAGAGGCGTGGGAAAAACTACGCTCCTACTGCAGTATTTGCTTTCTTCCCCGCTAGAAAATCAGCAGAAACTCTATGTCACGGCTGACCATCCATATTTCTATTCCTCCAGTCTTTTTGAACTTGCAAATCAGTTTTACGCCTATTCCGGAAAGCTCCTGATTATCGATGAGGTACACAAATACCCCAATTGGTCTAGAGAACTCAAATTGATTTATGATGGATTCCCAGATTTGAAGGTACTTTTTACCAGTTCTTCAGCGCTGGATCTGTACCGTGGTGAATCGGATTTAAGTCGCCGCTTGATTACATTAAATCTCGAAGGCTTATCCTTTAGAGAATACCTGAATTTGACTTTAGGGAAGAAATTTGAAAAACTCAAGCTGGAGGACATTCTGGCAAATCATCAAGAGCTAAGTCGCGTCATCACAACTGACCTTCATCCGCTTCCAGAATTCAAAACTTATTTAAAGCAAGGTTACTTCCCGGCTATCGCCCAAGTAGAGGGTTCAAGTATGAAAATCCGAACTTTTCAGACCATCAACACGGTGCTAGAAACTGATTTGGCATTCTCTAAGGAATATTCGCCGGCTAATATTGCAAAAATCAAAAAGCTCCTTGGAGTGATTGCGGTAACGGTACCCTTTGAGCCGAATATCTCGAAAATCGCTGAAAAATTGGGGATTAGCAGAAATACTGTTTATGCTTTTCTTACCCATTTGCAGGATGCGAAAATCCTAAATCTAGCAAATAAGCCAAATAAGGGAATCAGTCACCTTCAAAAACCGGATAAAATCTATTTCGAAAATACCAACTTTACATTTTCCCTTCAGGCAAATCCAAGTGTAGGAACCATACGTGAGACATTTTTCTTGAACCAGTTGAAAAATAGCGGCCACACGGTCAATCTGAGCACCCAAGGTGATTTCCTTATAGACGAGAATTGGATTTTCGAAATTGGTGGGCTATCCAAAGATGGCAGTCAGCTCAAATCATTGGCGAATGGTTTCTTGGCCCTTGACGAAATGGAAATAGGATTTGCTAAGAAAATCCCACTTTGGCTTTTTGGCTTTTTATATTAAAACTCACCCCTGTCTTTGCCTCAATCGAAAAGCTCTCGGTGATTGCATATTATGCTTTTTAAAACTTCGGTTGAAATAGGACAGGTTTTCAAACCCTACTTGAAAAGCAATCTCGGCAATGCCCAAATCTGTTTCCGCAAGTAACTTTTGAGCTTCTGCAATTCTGAGTTGCCGCAGGTATTGGGTAAAAGTCTTTCCAGTTCGAAGTTTAAAAAACCTGCAAAATGCCTCCTTGCTTAGATTTGCTTTTTCTGCTGCCTGATCCAAGCTGATAGCTTGAAATCGATTTTCGAGTAAAAACTGCATGACTTGATTCATTCGAGTTCCATCGCGTTCGCTAAGGTTGGGACTGCTTTGATTTAAAGCAATCAATTCACAAGTTTCACTTTCCAAAAGCTTCAAAAGTTTAATTCCAAAAAGCATTCTCTCTAATCCTCTAAAAGCAAAAAATTCACTCAAAAGCTCTCTCAATTCAACCAAAATTTCGCCTTTGACTTGAAAGCAGGTTCCAGCCATCTCGCTAAATTTTTTCAGGGAATTTAATTCCTCCACCTCTTGAGCAGCTTTGCCCAAAGCCTGAAAATCAAAGAAAACCGTATTTCCGGCGATGGTCAATTCGCTGTCTTTTGCAAAATATTCTGGATCACTTCGAAGTACATGTGGCGCATTCTCTCCAAAGAAAAAAACATCCCCAGGTTTAAATCGACCGACAAAATCCCCACTCAAAAGCTGGCCTTTCCCGTCCGAAATTAGCGTCAATTGCAATTGGGGATGTTGATGAAGTTTGTCATAAAAGTGAGAACCCCGATCAGATTGAAACCGGATAAACTCCTTTTGAGACTTTGGGATTTGAAAGGAAATGATTTTCGACTTCATCAAATTGGTATCAAATTGTTATTTGTAAAAGTAAAATATAAATAAGCAGATCAATATAGTATCAAATAATATTAACCCTGTGGAAGAAAATCACCTTTGTCCCTTATACTTTTGAAATAAAAAACTATGAACTGGTACGGTGTATTTCCTGCGGTGACAACCAAATTTCATGCAGACGGAAGTCTAGACATGGCTCTCTTTTTCAAAAATCTTGACGTCCAGCTCGAATCTGGAGTCCATGGGATAATTCTCGGCGGAACACTCGGCGAAAGCTCAGCACTTTCGCAGGAAGAAAAAATAACCCTGACCCAAGAGACAGTGAATTACATCAGCGGACGGGTGCCTGTCATCCTGAATATTGCTGAAGGCGCTACTCGGGATGCCCTTTTCTGGGCAAAGAAAGCCGAGGAACTTGGTGCTTCAGGACTGATGATCCTGCCTCCGATGCGCTACGCAGCCGATGCCCGTGAAGTGGTCACGTATTTCAAGTCCGTCGCCAACTCCACCAAACTCCCAATGATGATCTACAACAATCCGGTAGATTACAAGACTTTGGTCACCATCGACATGTTTGCTGAGCTAGCTGAATGCGAAAATATCCAAGCCATCAAAGAATCTACGAGAGACATCTCCAATGTGACTCGGATGATTAACCGCTTTGGAGACAGATACAAGTTGCTTTGTGGAGTGGATACCTTGGCCATGGAAGAACTCTTGATGGGTGCATGCGGCTGGGTGGCAGGTTTGGTTTGCGCTTTTCCAAAGGAAACTGTGGCCATTTTCAATCTTGTACAAGAAGGTAAAATCGAGGAAGCTCGAGAAATCTATCGCTGGTTTTTACCTTTACTTGAGCTTGATATTCATCCAAAACTGGTTCAATACATCAAATTGGCGGAAACTCATTGTGGGATTGGCAGCGAGCATGTTCGTGCGCCTAGGCTGACTTTGATCGGAGAAGAACGTCAAAGAATCGAGAAAATTATTACCGATGGCATATCTAAACGGCCTGTTTTATAGATACAAAAATCTAGAACCAAGAACCAAAAAAATGGTATTAAGTAGCTAGATGTTAGTATCAAGATTACTCTACTATGTACCAAGTCCAAAGTACCAAGTGGCAGTAGAAAGATGATCGTGCTGATGATCAGATAGATAGTCGTTAGAAGCAAGAATCAAGAACCAAGAAAATAGTATCAAGTAGCCAGATGTTAGTATCAAGACCAGTGTACAATTTACCAAGTCCAAAGTACCAAGTGGAGGTAGAAGGATGATCGTGCTGATGATCAGATAGATAGTCGTTAGAAGCAAGAATCAAGAACCAAGAAAATAGCACCAGCCGTGCGGTTTGATTGTAGAATAGCGCCAGCCATTCGGTTTGATTGTAGAACAGCACCAGCAATGCGATTTGAATGTAGAATAACGGCAGCCGTGCGGTTTGATTGTAGGGTAGCACCAGAGGTGCGGTTTGATTCCGTATTTTTGAAATAGATGTTTTGAAGTATTTTGAATAATCTCTTAAAATGATCCTTTGCGGAGGATTTGTTAAATTCGGCATCGGACATCTAACATCGGACATCCAACATCGGGCATCAAACATCAGACATCGGTCATTAATCAACGCTACACCCGGAATCCGACGACGGGCATCGGTCATCAATCAACTCTTTGAACATAAAAACCACAAATAAGCCATGAATCTAGACCAAATTTTCAACTCAGCACACGAAGCATTTTTAACCTATAAAAACCTCTCTGGAGCTAAAAAAGCAGATTTTCTAGAGAAAATTGCCGAAGTCCTTGAAGAAAACCGAAGTGCCGTCGTGTTGATGGCAGTTCGTGAATCAAATCTTCCCGATGGCAGAATCAATGGCGAACTGGGTAGGACGACTGGCCAAATCAAGCTTTTCGCCAATTTGCTGAGAGAAGGAAGTTGGGTTGAGGCAACCGTAGATCCCGCAGATCCGAATCGCTCTCCTTTGCCTAGAGCTGATATTCGAAGAATGCTTACGCCACTTGGACCGGTAGTGGTTTTTGGAGCGAGCAATTTTCCTTTGGCGTTTTCTACAGCTGGTGGCGACACAATTTCAGCTTTGGCCGCAGGCTGTCCCGTGATTTACAAGGGTCACCCTGCTCATCCGGACACCTCAAGATTTGTCGGCAACTGTATTTCGCAGGCTGTACAGAAGTCAGGCCTTCCTTCTGGAATTTTCACACATGTAGAAGGCGGCGTAAAAATGGGACAGGATTTGGTCAAGCATCCATTGGCGAAAGCTGTCGGGTTCACCGGTTCTTTTGGAGCCGGAAAGTCACTTTTCAATATCGCAAGCAACCGAGATCAGCCGATTCCGGTGTATGCGGAAATGGGTTCGGTCAATCCGATTTTTGCCTTTCCACAGCGATTAAAGAATGAACTCGTACCACTGGCGCAGAGCTTTGTCGGTTCGTTGACTTTGGGAGCGGGTCAATTCTGTACCAATCCCGGATTAATTTTCGTCCCTAGGACATTGGCAGAGCGATTTGAAAATGCCATATCGGATGCAATTCAAAAAGTGGAAGCAGCCCCGATGCTTCATGAAGGAATTGCGGAATCTTACTACAAATCCCTCAACGAACTTCATCTTCGATCCGAATTGGAGTGGATCAAAGTACCCGACGCCAAGCATTTAATCAATGCTAGCCCAGCCTTGGCTGAAATCACTGCTTCGGATTGGATGGCGGATGATTTCTTTCAAGAGGAAGTTTTTGGTTCCTTCGCCTTAATGGTGATTTATGAAAATACAGCCGAGCTCATGGCAGTAGCAAAAAAGCTTCATGGACAATTGACAATTTCCCTTTGGGGAGATAGCGAAGAATTCAATGCAAATAAAGAATTGATCAATCTATTGGAAGAAAAGTGTGGAAGATTGCTCTTTAGAGGCGTCCCTACTGGTGTAGAAGTGGGCTATTCGATGCATCATGGCGGGCCTTTTCCTGCTACTATGGACTCAAGAAGTACTTCAGTCGGAGCGCATGCAATCAAGCGATTTGCAAGACCGATTGCCTTTCAGGACATGCCAAATGATTTACTTCCGGATGCGTTGAAAGATGGAAATCCGCTTGGGATTATGAGGCAGGTGGATGGAAACTGGGAAAAATAAGTGGCATTAGGATAACCATGCAAGGAAAGCCTAAAGCACTAATTAGAGTTCAATCTTTCCTCGCTTGGGTTCTTAAAAGACGAAAAAGCCACTTGGGGCGGAAAGCGGTTATCGTATTCCAACTACAATTTTCATAATATAGCCCTTGACATTAACAGTTAAATGTTTTGATTTAAGGGCGGTTTAGATTCTTGTTAAAAACAAATATGATTATCCACTACTTTGCCAGTAAGCACAAGAGCCAAGAATATAAATGGCGCGTACGTGATAATTGGGCGTTTCGGTCTCCCATCCCAACAAAAAAAATAAGGCTGCTGGCATCATTGCGGATACCCGTAAAAACAAATTAGCTGATGTGATCCGGAAGTTCACCGTCCATTCTTTTCCACTGATTGGTAAATAATTTCCTCATTAAAATTTTTACCGAAATTCCCACAGCGGCCGTCAAAGCTGCATACATTACAACTTTTGCAAATGAAGCTTCATCTGAATCTGGATTTTTGGGAGCATTTTCACCTGTGGCAGCCTCATAGCGGTTATCCACAAAAGATCTAGCCAGTTTGGCAACACCAAGAGAGAGCATTGCTGATAGTATGTTGAATTTATTTTTTGAGAGCTTCATATTAATTTTTTGTAAAAAACTGCAAAAGCTGTGCAGAATCAGTCTGAGTGGGAGAATTAAAAAAATGAGACCTTAGCTAAAACTTCCAGATTTTATGTCTTTAAATTACTTTGACAGATTTATGATTATCCGATTTGTTGGCAATAGCCATCGGGAGATAATTGGGTATTTCGGCTTGGCTGACGGTTGAGGCAGGCATTTCAAAAAACGAAGAACATTTGTTTTCTGAGCAAATTGTAGAAATACAAATCTTTTTTATTGTGTGCATCCACTTTTCTGCCAGTAAGGGACATATGAAAAATAGAATTTTCTAAAAACTCTCAATGAACGCCACATCGGTCATCAATCATCCCCGCCTGTCTTTTGGGCAGGGGTCTTCGGTCCGTTTAATAAAAGAAAATAAGGCTAATGGCAACATTCCGTACAATCATATTTATTTATATGAGTGTTCGCTTTCTTGCACGTTCCCGAAAAAAGCTAAATCTTGATTCTAAATCGGATCAAATTCCCCCTTTCTCAAAGGGGGTGAGAGCCTGTCCCGAATATTGGGAGGGATTTTAGGAACCAGATCAGTAGTAAATATGGCAACGTGCAGGATTAAGGATACTCATATTTCTTTATTTCAAAAAGCAAGTTTGACCTTTCAGAGATGTCTAAAAAACCTAAGCGTTGCTTATTATTGTGAAACCGTATTATCGCAATGAGAAACACCTTTTCCTGCATCGATGCCCATACCTGTGGTAATCCTGTTCGCTTAGTTTCCGGTGGGGTTCCTTTTCTTCAGGGAAATAACATGTTGGAAAAGCGTCAGTATTTTCTGGAAAATTACGACTGGATCCGTACCGGGCTGATGTTCGAACCTCGCGGTCATGATATGATGTCAGGCTCCATGCTTTTTTCTCCACATGATCCTGAAAATGATTTCGCTGTCCTCTTTATCGAAACTTCCGGTTGCCTCCCCATGTGTGGCCACGGCACCATCGGGACAATTACGATTGCGATTGAAGAAGGATTGATTCATCCCAAAACTCCGGGATTTCTTAGAATGGAAGCGCCGGCAGGTTTGGTTCTGATCGAATACAAGCAAGAAGGTAATAAGGTCAAATCCGTCAAATTGACGAATGTAAAAAGCTTTTTGGCAGCAGAAAATCTTGAAATCAAATCTGATGAACTCGGAAAACTTACCGTGGATGTGGCCTATGGAGGCAACTTCTATTGCATCGTCGATCCACAGGAAAATTTCCCGGGACTAGAGCATTTCAAAGCTGAGCAACTCATCTCCATGGCTCGAAATCTCCGGGCAAAAATGAACGAACGCTACGACTTTGTGCATCCTGAACAGGATCGGATCCGTGGACTTTCCCATGTACTTTGGACGGGAAAAACGTTGGATCCAAACAGTACCGCCAGAAATGCTGTTTTTTACGGAGACAAAGCCATTGATCGATCTCCTTGCGGCACAGGCACTTCCGCTCGAATGGCGCAGTGGCATGCCAAAGGCTGGTTGAAACCCGGCGATGAATTTATCCATGAAAGCTTTATCGGATCACAATTCACCGGGAGAATCGAAAAAGTCACCGAGATCGGCGGCAAACCTGCGATCATTCCAAGCATCGAAGGCTGGGCAAAAGTGTATGGATATAATACCATCATTTTGGACGATGACGATCCGTATGTGCATGGATTTCAAGTGATATAAGAATCAAGAGACTAGAGTCAAGAACCAAGGAAGGCCTTAATGCGATTTAAGACAAAACTCTCCAATTCTGAATCTAAAACAAGTCAAAACCTTCGAGGTCTAAAAGCTTCTGCATAAAAACCAAAAATTTGAATTAAAGACCCCAAAGGTTAGTAAAATCCGACTTTGGTTCGACCAAATTATCCTTAAATTGCCTATTGAAGGCTTTTGATACTCTTTCAATTATGGAATTCAGATTTAGAAATTGAATCTCAATCAAAAAACTTCCCCATTCAAAGATGAGATCTTTACTTAGCTACATTTTAATCTTCTTTTTTGTGGCTTTTTGGTCGGGGCAACTTGCCGCTTTTCAAAGTAGCACGCTTTTTAGCTTCGATTCTCACTTGGAAATAGAATTGGCAACTTCATTGAACGACCTTAGACAGGCTAAGTCTGATACGGTGTTTTTTGACAGTATACTTCGCTTCAAGTCAGAAGACGGAAGTTGGGATTCTATCCAAGTTGAACTGAGAGCACGTGGCAACTCGAGAAGAACCCGGTGTGACTTTCCACCGGTACGAATAAAAATTGCTAAAAAAGAAGCTGAAAACACCATTTTTGAAGGAGAAAAGGCCTTAAAGCTGGTCCTGCCTTGTGAAGATTCAGAACCCTTTTACGACTTGATTGCCAAGGAATTCCTATGCTATAAATTCTATGAAGAAATCAGCCCTTACTATTTTAATACTAGGTTGGTGAACCTTACCCTCACGGATACTCGGGGCCGAAAGTCCAAAAGCTATCAATTGACCGCCTTTTTGATTGAGGATGATGACAAAACAGCTAAACGGTTCGATGGGAAAATCTCTGATTCGAAACTGGTTCGCCCAAATCTTATAAATGACACGGTTGCCCTGAAGCAAGATTTTTTCTCATTTATGATCGGAAATACAGACTGGTCAAATACTGTTCAGCATAATGTCAAAGTCATGGAGCGAAAAGACAGTAAGGTCATCCCGCTTCCTTATGACTTTGATATGTCAGGATTTGTCAGTGCGCCCTATGCCGTTCCCTATGATTACTTACCTATCAAAACAGTTCAGGAAAGGTTGTACAGAGGGATCTGTAGAGAGCCAGAACTGGTACAATATGTCAGAGATTATTTTCTGAAGAAAGAACAAGTACTAAATGAAATCCTCGAAACGCTACAAAGTGAGATTCAAACCAGTCAATATAAAATGGCCCGTAATTACATCTCCGAGTTCTTTCAAATCATCAAAGATGACGAACAGTTTGAGGCCCAAATATTATCCAAGTGTACCCCAAATACCTACTAAATGCGCTCGAAATTTCTCTTATCGCCCTTCCCTAATGCTTTACTCCTTTCGCTTCCAGTCTAAACCATGAAACCAACTCTAATCATCGGCGGTGGCATCGTAGGCTTATTTTCGGCATATTTCCTTCAAAAAGAAGGAATTGAGGTCACGGTAATCGATAGAACTGACTTGAAAGACAATTGCTCCACGGGGAATGCTGGCATGATCGTGCCTAGTCATATTATTCCATTGGCAGCTCCAGGGATGATCAGCAAAGGGATCGGTTGGATGTTTTCTTCCAAAAGCCCTTTCTATATTCATCCGAGATT
>JBBQDY010000095.1:0-9821 GCA_038320155.1 Cytophagales bacterium | reverse complement strand
ACCGGTATTGATGGATTTGATTCCTTCTACAATTTTGCCGAGTCACTTTCCCCGCTGGGAAATGCTACTGCTGAGTCATGTGCCGATTACATTGTGACCATGTTTTCAGATCTGACGAGAATGGTCACCATGCAGAACTTATTCCATGATGGAGGATATTCATTCACCGGCATCTCCGAAGAGATGATGGATCAGATAAAAAAATAATAAACCACCAACCTTATTTCAAAAAGCCTTCTGGATTTTCCGGAAGGCTTTTTTCATGCTCTACTTTGTTAAAATGAAGTTTTTTGTTGAAGGATTTTCATCTATCTTATTGGCCTTATTCCACCACCAATTCCTATGAAAAAGAACTTTACACTACTCATTATACTTGCTTTCTGGAGTTTTCTTTCTGCATTTTCTCAAATCCTTCCGGCACCAGACCGAGCTGAAGGCGATGGACAATATGGAAGATTAATCCTTCGGGGAGTGATCTTAATCGATGGTACCGGAGCACCACCGATTGGCCCTGTAGATATCGTGGTAGAGAAAAATAAAATCGCTCAGATCCAGGTGGTCGGTTATCCCGGACTTCCGATCTCGGAGGACAGACGTCCAAAAGTAGGACCGGATGACAAAGTATATGAATTAGAAGGGCATTATTTACTTCCTGGATTTATTGATTCCCACGGGCATATCGGAGGAACTGGACAGGGTACTCCTGCAGAATATGTATATAAGCTTTGGATGGCTCATGGCATTACTTCGGTAAAAGACCCTTCAGCTGGCAATGGTTTAGAATGGGTGCTGGATCAGAAGAAAAGATCTGCAGCAAATGAAATCACAGCTCCTAGGTTATTTGCCTACACCGCTTTCGGTCAAGATGCTGACAATCCAATCACCACTGCAGAACAAGCTAAAGCCTGGGTAAATGAGAATAAAACAAAAGGCGCAGACGGAATTAAATTCTTCGGGGCCAATCCAGAGGTCATGCAAGCAGCTATTTCTGAAAATAAAAAACTAGGTCTTCGTTCGTTGATGCATCATCAGCAGATGGATGTGGCACGATGGAATGTGTTGAATTCTGCTCGCGCAGGTTTGACTGCAATGGAGCATTGGTATGGACTTCCAGAGGCGCTTTTTGAAGACCGTACTATTCAGGACTTCCGAGTCGATTATAATTATCAAAATGAGCAGCATCGATTTGGTGAAGCTGGGAAACTTTGGAAACAAGCTGCTGCTCCTTACTCTGAGCATTGGAACAAGGTCATGAATGAGTTGTTGGAACTTGATTTCACCTTGGATCCCACTTTCAATATCTATGAAGCAAATCGGGATTTGATGCGAGCACGCACAGCGGAGTGGCATCAAGTCTACACGCTTCCCTCGTTATGGAAGTTTTATCAGCCTAGTCGTCAGTCTCATGGTTCGTATTGGTTTGATTGGACTACTGAAGAGGAGATTCAATGGAAAGAGAATTACCGTCTTTGGATGACCTTTGTCAATGAATACAAAAACCGTGGAGGAAGAGTAACTGCAGGTTCTGACTCTGGATTTATTTATCAGCTTTATGGATTTGCATACATCCGGGAATTGGAATTATTGCGAGAAGCTGGTTTTCATCCGCTCGAGGTAATCCGAGCTGCTACTTATTATGGTGCAGAATCCCTGGGAATGGAGAAATTAATTGGATCTGTGGAAGTTGGGAAATTGGCTGACTTCGTGATCTTGGAAGAAAATCCACTCCAAAACCTAAAAGTATTGTACGGTACAGGTGCGATACGATTGGATGAAAATAATCAGCCGATTCGAGTTGGGGGTGTAAAATATACCGTGAAAGACGGGATTGTCTATGATGCCAAAAAACTCTTGGAAGACGTTAAAGCAATCGTTGACAAGTCAAAAGCAGAAGGGGATAGCAAGCTTAAACAGCCAGGTTTAGATTGGGAATAACCAACTTATCCTATTTACAAATTCTTTGAAATATGGCGATTTTAGTAGCAAACGGAGTTAAAATCTATTATCAAGAAACTGGAAGTGGAGAAGAGACCTTAGTCTTCTCACATGGATTGCTTTGGAGTCATCACATGTTTCGAGCACAAGTCGAATATTTCAAAAGCAAGTATCGGATTATTGCTTACGATCACCGTGGGCAAGGTCAAAGCGAGTACCTAGCTCCGTTCGATATGGATACTTTGGCTAATGATGCGGCCGCTTTAATCCAAACACTTTGTGATGGCCCCGTACATTTTGCCGGGCTTTCTATGGGTGGGTTCATTGGAATGCGCTTAGGTTCAAGATACCCTGAGCTGATCAAGTCTTTAATTCTGTTGGAGACCTCTGCTAATGGTGAGCCAGTGGAGAATCATCCCAAATACAAAACACTGAATGGTCTGGTGAAATGGTTTGGAATTCTGCCGATCGTTGCCAATCAAGTCATGCCAATTATGTTTGCCCAAAGTTGGCTAACTAATCGTGCGAATAAAGCAGAGGTTAACTACTGGAAATCCCAACTTCGAAAAAATGGAAAAGGAGTGACCGCTGCTGTTGAAGGTGTGATTCATCGGAAAGGAGTAGAAGATGAACTTAGAAAGATCAGTTGCCCAACGCTGATTATTGTGGGAGATGAAGATGTGGCTACAAAGCCTGAAAAGGCTAAATTCATACATATGGGTATAAAAAACTCCAAACTGCATGTGATTATTGGAGCTGGACATAGTAGTTGTATTGAAAAGCCCGAGGAGGTAAATCGGCTGATTGAAGAATGGTTAGGAAATAGAGGCTAAGTACTTTACCTCCACTTTTTGAAAAGCTTTCTAGCCGATGACCAATCCAAGTTTCCGTTCTGATTTTCTGAGTATAAATTGAGCCTACCGATAATTTTGGAATTATTATCGGGAGGCTTTTAATTGATTAAGCTGCTGACAGAAGGATCTCTATCCTCTATATCGACACTCGTTTTTTTCGGTACTCAAATTATCTTATTGAATTTTCAAAATTTCAGAACCTTTTTCTATATTTATATGTATATACATTTAATACAACTACAGTAAACATGGGAAAGATAGAAGATGCCATTCAGCAAAAAGTATTCAAGGATCCTTACAATAAATTGGTGGTGAATTTACTCTATACGAATAGCTACTTAGTTACTTCCCAGCATGCATTGTTTAAGCCGCATGGAATCTCCCCAGAGCAGTACAATGTGCTTCGCATCTTAAGAGGTCAGAATGGGGTACCTGCTACTGTCTCTTCAATACAGGATCGGATGCTAAATAAAATGTCCAATGCGAGCCGCTTGATTGAAAAGCTAAAACTAAAAGGACTAGTGCGAAGAGAAGAATGTCCCAATGACCGAAGACAAGTAGATGTATTGATAACCGATGAGGGGTTGAGTCTGCTCAACCTTGTTCAAACTGATGTAGAAATGGCCAATCAAAAATTTGTAAACCTTGAACTTGAGGAAGTAACGCAACTCAATGATTTACTGGATAAAATGAGGGGCTAAAAAATTTTAGCCAAATCAATGTATAGACAACAAATGTTAAAACAATAAATTTCACTTAAACTATAACAATCATGAGCACATCAAAATGGATAATCGACCCTACTCACTCTGAGGTATCTTTCAAAGTAAAGCATCTAGTCATATCGACTGTGACGGGCTATTTCAAAAAATTCGAAGGAAACGCCGAAAGCACATCCGAAGATTTTGAAGGAGCAAAAGTGAACTTCTCTGCAGCGATTGACAGCATTGACACGAATCAGAGTGATCGAGACAATCACTTGAAATCAGCAGATTTTTTTGATGCTGCAAGTCATCCAAAACTTACTTTCTCTGGAGAAATTAAGAAAGAAGGTGGCGATTACAAACTTCTTGGCGATTTGACCATGCGAGGTACTACTAAAACCGTCGAATTGGATGTGGACTTTGGAGGTATTGCCGGTGATCCATACGGTCAGACAAAAGCAGGATTTGAAGTTGAAGGCAAAGTAAACAGAAAAGACTATGGGCTTACTTGGTCTGCAATCACTGAGGCAGGTAGCGTAGTGGTCAGCGATCAGGTCAAATTGCACTTGAATTTACAGTTGGTAAAGCAACAAGTAGAAGAATCTATAGCAGCGAATTCATAACTTGGAGACTGCTATTTGGTAGCTTTTTTTTACACAAAAAGAAAGGAAAACAATGAAACCACTAATCACAGGAATACACCATATCACAGCTATCGCTGGGAACCCCCAAGATAATATTGATTTCTACACTGGGATTTTAGGCTTGAGATTGGTTAAGAAAACGATCAATTTTGATTCGTCTGATGTGTATCATTTCTATTTTGGAGATGAAATTGGTAGCCCAGGTACGGTATTTACGACCTTCCCTTTTACGGGAGCTAGAAAAGGAACCAAAGGGACGGGTGAGCTAACCTACACTGCATTTTCGATCCCGACCGAATCATTAGACTATTGGATTACTCGACTTAGGAAGTTTGATTTCAGTGTTTCTGATATCTTGACTCGGTTTGGCAATAAACTTATCCGATTAGAAGATCATGATGGGATGGGGATTGAATTGATAGCCAATAATTCAGATGATCGGAAAGGATGGACTTATGGTCAAATCCCTTTGGAACATTCAATCCGTGGATTTTATGGAGCTACACTTAATCTTCGGAGCAAAGAAGGTACTGCAGAGCTGCTAACCAAGCACATGGATTACCGGTTTATTGGTGAAGAGAATGGACGATTTAGATACGGGACAGCTGGTAAAGCAGGAGATATCGTGGATATTCTGGTAAATCCTAACGGGAATAGAGGCCAGCAAAGTGCGGGTACAGTTCACCATATTGCTTTCCGCACGGCAAATACGTCAAGCCAACTTGAAATTCAAGAAATTCTACTCACCAAAGGTTACCAAGTCACAGAGGTGAAAGACAGGAATTATTTCATGTCAATTTACTTTAGAGAACCAGGCGGAGTCCTATTTGAGATCGCAACGGATGAGCCTGGTTTTGCAATCGATGAAGAAGAGGCACACTTGGGAGAGTTGCTGAAATTACCTGACTGGGCTGAGCCAAGCAGAGATAAAATTGAAGCGGCACTTGCGCCGGTTACTGTAAATGCAGCAAATTATGTCTAAGATCATATCAGCGGGTTTGCCACTGGAGCAAGTTTCAAAAGTTGCGATCTTAATTCACGGACGAGGGGCTAGTGCTTCTGGAATTCTTGCACTTAAGGACCACCTCAACTTAGATGATTTCGCACTTCTTGCGCCAGAGGCTGATGGTAATTCCTGGTACCCTTACAGTTTCATGGCGCCGGACGAAAGCAACGAGCCTGCTTATTCTCTTGCCATCCAACAGCTAAAGGATATCGTAGGCGATTTATCAGCTAAAGGCTTTACCTCAGAACAGATTTATTTGATTGGCTTCTCTCAAGGAGCTTGCCTGACACTTGAGTTTGCGGCTCGCTTCGCAAAAAAATACGGTGGAATCATTGCCTTCACTGGGGGCTTGATAGGACAGCAAATTAAGCCCGATAAGTACTCGGGTACTTTTGATCAAACACCAATCTTTATTGGCAGTAGCAAGAAGGACATCCATGTTCCGTTGGAAAGAATAAAACTTTCCGCGGAATTGCTGGTTCAAATGGGAGCGAATTTGAAGACGCTGACTTTTGAAGACTCAGATCATACAATTCGAGAGGAAGAAATTGATTGGGTCAATAGTAACATATTAACATAAGGTTTTCTTAATTCAGAAAAGGCCCTGGCTATTGTCAGGGCTTTTTGTTTTATATAGAATGTGATTTAATTCTAAGATTTTTAATCAAAATTTCGCTTAAAAATAATCTCGTAACTACCTGATAATAAAATAAATGATGACGATATTAGGAAATTACTCAATAAGATGAGTAAATTTACTCAATAGAATGAGTAAAATATTATGGCCTATCAGCGTGCAGAAAAAGCAGTCATCCAAAAGCGTCTCCAGGAAGAGCCTCGAAGGTTCATTCAGGTGATCTACGGGCCACGACAAGTAGGTAAAACTACTCTGGTGCGTCAAGTGATCAAGGACATGAATGCTTCAAATACCTTCGTCGCTGCCGATGCTATTCCCGCTGGGGATCGAATATGGATTGCACAGCAATGGGAAAATGCACGCCTTATCCAAAATCAAAACCCCGAAATCCCCCATCTTCTGATTATCGATGAAGTACAAAAAATAGATAATTGGAGCGAGCAAGTCAAAGCAGAATGGGATCGGGATACTGCGGAGGAGCGCGACATCCGAGTGATTTTGCTGGGTTCATCCAGGCTCATGCTACAGCAAGGCCTCACTGAGTCGCTTGCAGGTAGATTTGAAGCAATTTACCTCGGACACTGGTCCTACAAAGAGATGAAGGAAGCGTTTGGACTTTCTCCCGATGAATACATCTGGTATGGAGGATATCCTGGAGCGATCACTTTAAAGGAGGATGAAGATCGATGGAAAAACTACGTGCGGGATGCATTGCTCGAGACGAGTATCTCTAAAGATATCTTGATGCTGACTCGAGTAGATAAGCCCGCATTGA
The DNA here is from genome assembly GCA_038320155.1 of Cytophagales bacterium. Lineage (GTDB taxonomy): Bacteria > Bacteroidota > Bacteroidia > Cytophagales > Cyclobacteriaceae > Algoriphagus. Next base: position 3,266 of record JBBQDY010000095.1, on the reverse strand, counting down.
TGAAACGTCTATTTGAGATTGGCTCAGCTTATTCGGGTCAAATACTCAGCTTCACCAAAGTTATGGGACAGCTTGCAGATGCGGGAAACACCACGACTCTGGCTAATTACCTGGAGCTGCTTAATGAAGCGGGACTATTGGCGGGGCTGGAAAAATACAGCCCAAATCTAGTCCGAAAACGTTCTTCCAGTCCCAAATTCATGGTGCACAATACTGCAATCATGTCAGGAATCTCGAATGAAACGCCCGAGACTTTGCAGGCAGATCATCGGGCTTGGGGTCGATGGGTGGAGTCCGCAGTGGGAGCTCATCTGGTGAATCAGGCTTTCAAAGAAAAGAAACTGACCATCTACTACTGGAGAGAAGGCAACGAAGAAGTAGATTTCGTGGTGGAATACAAAAAACGAATCATCGCTCTTGAAGTCAAGACTTCCAAAGTTGGCGGACTTACAGGGCTCAATGCCTTTGCTAATCAATATCGACCCGAGAAATCACTGGTTATTGGAACTGATGGCATTCCTTGGCAAGAGTTCTTGCAACTCGATGTATTGAGTTTATATGATTAAAAGACAGCTTTTTAGCTGTCTTTTTTGCTTAAAAATACTTTTGTAACCTATTGTAAATCAATGGATAGAATCGTGTTTAAAGAATTTACTCAATGCACTGAGTAAAATTACTCAATGGCAAATGTTAATTAAATATCCACTAACATCCGAAGGGGGAGTGTCCTCGGGACAAAATAAATCAAATGAGTTCTTGCAGCTCGATGTGTTGAGTTTATACGATTAAAAGACAGCTTTTTAGCTGTCTTTTTTGCTTAAAAATACTTTTGTAACTTATTGTAAATCAAGTGATAGAATCGTGTTTATGGAATTTACTCAATGTACTGAGTAAAATTACTCAATCGCAAATGTTAATCAAATATCCACCCAGCCACATGAAGGGAGGAGGATTGGGAGAGGTTCAAGTCTGGATTGAACCGAAAGGAGCAGTCCAAGACTGAAGTCTTGAGCCAAATAGAGCAGTCCAAGACTGAAGTCTTGAACTAAATAACTGAAAACTTAAACTAGGTCTTAATAAGAATAGCTTACCTGAGATCCTTTTTCAGGGTCGAGTTCGATCTGCGCAAATACTCCGATCTCCTGTTGCAATTCTTCCACATGACTGATTATTCCAACGATTCGGTTTTCATGACGTAAAGATTTTAATGTCTCAAAAACCACTCGAAGCGCATTTCGATCCAGAGCACCAAAACCCTCATCCAAGAAGAAAAAGCTTTGATCGGCTTGATTGAGTGATTTTACTTTCTCGGCTAAAGCCAAAGCAAGACAAAGGGAAGCTTGGAAAGTCTGTCCGCCAGAAAGTGTTTTGAGGAGCCGTCGCTTTCCCCCATTTAAGTAATCGATCACCCAGAAAGTATTATCCTCATCGATCGCCAAGCTCAAGCTATTTTTGCTCAATTTCATAAATCGGGTGTTGGCAGTATTACATAGCTCCTGAAGGTAGATGGTGCTCACATATTTCACAAAGCCACTTCCTTTGAAAAGCCGATCCAGTTCTTTCAGATTAGTTTCTCGAATGTCCAGTTTGGCGAGCGTTTTCTCTAAAGTTACTTTTTCACTCAGTTTGCTTTGTGAGTCTTTGATTCGCTGCTGTAGCAATGCGGCATCTTGCTGCATGGATTCATGCTGTGATTTCAGCAGCTGGAATTCTGCCTTTACTGCCTGGAATTTGTCTTGATCAAAATCTGCTACCCCAGGCTCAGTCTGCAATTCTAAAATTCTACTGCTGACTGTCGCAAGTTTTTGATCAAATTCACGAATCTCCAGATCCACCTTCTCTGCATCAATCGAATGCTCAAAAAGCAAGATCAGCGCCCGCTCATCCTGAAAATTATAGTCAATTTTCAATTTTGAAAAAGTTGCTGTTAGCTCTTCAAGTTTCTTGCTGAGGGTTACTTTCCGTAGCTCAAAATTCTTCAGATCAGCCAGATTAGTGCTTTGTTCGGCTCGTTTTTCACGGAGATGCTTCTGCTTTCCATCAAGCAGCTCAATAGCCTTTTGAATATCGTTTTCCACATTTTGAATAGTTACTTTGATGAAATCCAGCTCTTTTTGAAAAAATGGTCTACAAAAAGTAGGGTCTTTGATCTCCTCATTCTTGGTGGAAATCGCTGTTTGTTTGGCATGAAGCAAAAGCGAGGCTTGGTTGAATGTTTTTTCCATAGACTCAAGTTCCTGTCGATCTGCATTCCAAGATTGGCGGAGGCTTTTGAGTGACTGCTCAAGTTTGGATTTGATTTGAGAAGCCTGATCTAGAGTCTCAATTCGTTTCAAAAGCGAAGGTTGATCGGCTATCCCAAATGCTTGCAGTTTACCGATTAGATCTGATTGAGAACTGAGAATCTGAGCTAGTTCCTGTGTTTTTTCAGCTTTTGTTTTCTGTTGGGACTCTCTTCTGATTTCAATCTCCTGCTGTTTCTGAATTAGGCTTAGGAGCTGCTCGATATTTGCTTTTGTCGATTCGATTCGGTGCCTGAGTGACTGAAGTTCCTCCTCATCTGTTTTAGCTTCCAGGGGGGATGGATGCTCCAACGAACCGCAAAGGGGACAGGGCTCTCCGGCATGCAGGAGGTGTACATGGGCTGTCAATCCCTGATTGACCATCAGTTTTTCCCGATCGCTTTCCAGTGATTTAAGTGCTGATTTCTCAACCTCTACCCATTCTTGGGTTGATTTATCCTGACTTGGAAGTGCACCTAGCAGACTTTTCAAAGCCGTTTGGGCTTCTAGTTCTTGGGTTTTGAGTTGTCTTAGATTTTCTTCGAAGTAAACTTTTTGCCGTTCGGTTTGCTCCCATTCCCGGGCAGCGCTTTTGAATTCGGAAAGTTGACTGGCATCTACCTTGGTAAGGTTTTCTGATTGCTGCTCTAGTTCGTTAATTTGTTTTTCAATAGACTTTTGGTTGACTTTTTTGGATTCGATTTCAGGCTGGAGTGTTTCCACCTTTTTTCTTGCTTCGGAAAGCTCTTGAGTTAAGCTTTGGATTTCGGCGACTTTTTTCAGATCTCGGATCTTCGCCTCCCGATTTGGACGATCCTTATTTTTTTCTTTCAGATCAGCTTCTTCTTGCTCCAGCTGCGCCACTTCCTGCTCAAATCTTTCTTTGAATCGGATACAATCTGTAGCGCTAATTATTGCCTTTTCGAGTTCGGCATTGCAGTCTTTCAGATTATCCCAAGTCGGTTTTAGGTAAGTTTTGGCAGT
>JBBQDY010000094.1:0-9984 GCA_038320155.1 Cytophagales bacterium | reverse complement strand
ACTATCAATTGTGTAACCAGTTACGACTAACTCAGTTAGTGTATTTTCATCTGGCTTCATTTTGACATCAACCACACTTCTAGATCCTACCAATTGCTCCACTTTCGAGTAGCCAATGAATGAGAATACTAAAACTGATTGATTATTAGGGACAGAGAGGGAGTATTTTCCATCAATGTCAGTTGCAACACCTGTAGTGGTTCCTTTTACGAGGATTGATACCCCAGGAAGTCCTACATCGTACTCGTCGAGTACTGTTCCGGTGACAGTCATCTGTGCGAAGGCTGTAGCACTGGATAGCATTAGGAGCATTAGGAATGCACCTAGATTTTTGTAAAGATTTTTCATATACGTAGATAGATTGGGTAACAAGAATAATTTAAAAACTTGTCTGTAATTGTTAATGCAATCGTTTGCGATATCGCTCAAAATAATTGCAATAGATAATTGTCTGAATTTCAGAACTCTATTGCGACTATACCTTGGTTTTAGTAAACCGACTAAAAGAAATACCAATAGGTTTGAGAGCTGCTATTGGAGTACGGGGCGGGGAATAACTTGAATAAGTCAATAGGTCATTAGCAGCTGTTTTTGGTTTTTGTTTCATTCTTAATCTTCAATGTTAAAGATTCTTAAACGATTTTCAAATTTTAAACAATAAATAAAATTTGGAAATCTGCTTTTAAAGCTCCAGAATCTATAGTTTCTAAACTTAATTCAGCTCTAATTTAAAGGAAAAAAAGAATTATCAAAAAGAGAAAACTCTCCAGCGCTGTTTTTTAACATTTAAATCTGGCTATTTTTTAATGAAATTCTTTCATCAGCCGAGGAGAGGAGGCCATAAAGCAAATGACATCTGGTTTAAGGATCCTTATAAAGCTCGCCGTGTCATCGGCCTGCCCCAGTGTGGCGGAACATCGGTCATCCGGCATCCAAACAACTCCACTGGCATAATACCAGCTAATCATATCCTCAATCCCCCCTTTTTAAAAGTTCGTAATATTCAGGTTCTGATCTGATTTCCTCAAAAAATGGATCTGCTAGTGCTCTTTGGTAAAGATTCTCGCTTGCCGCAACTGCCTTTTGTAATTGAATCATTGCGATTTCCTTTTGACCAGTGGCCATAGCAATCATTGCCAGTCCGTAAAAGCCATAGCCATATTCGCGCTGGGCGATCACGGACTCCTCAAAGGCTAAACTGGCATTGGCAAAGTCTTTAGCCAAAAATAAGGCTAAGCCTTTGTTGAATAAGTCTTTTGCGTCTGAATAGGATCTTTCAAACCGTAAGGTAGCCAGTCGGTAGTCTCCGCGAATGATGTCCAATGCGCCACGCAAACTTTCATTGACTTTCAGAAAATCTTCGTTCTTGGTCAAAACGGAGGCATCGGATAGCTTTTGATAGGCATCCCAATAATTGCCCTGAAAAATAAGTATCTGACCCTGATTGTGCAGAATATAAGGACTGGTCTCCAAGCGAGCCGCTTGATTAAGTAGCCAAGAAGCCTCATCCCAAAGCTTCTCTTTGATGTCAAAATCCAAAGTTTGCTGTGCTTCTTTCATCCGAACCACAGCCAAATTATTGTAAGGAAGAGCAGACCTGAATAGCTCGGTCATTTTGTTATAAATTTCCGCCTTATCCCGAAGCCTTGGTGCATATTCGCCAGCGATAGCCCATTCGGAAAGCTCGAGGCTCTTCCCTCCCATTCCTTCATCTAGGACTTTTCTGAGCTCCAAGGCCTGCTCTTGATTTAATCCGGGTATTGGCTTAGCCTCAATTTCAATTTTTACCGCCCTAAGTCTTGGGAACAGGTCTCTGGAAACCTGATCAAATCCCGAAATTCGCTTCAATTGGTCTGATTGGGAGCCAAAATCCGAACCACTTAGCAAGACATTATAATATTGATCTTTTCGCTGGGTAGAGATTTTATCATAATCCCGCAAAAGCAGCCTCAAGTCAAACCAATCATTCCACCTTGATTTTACCTCAGTGGTGCTATCCCGCAGGTTGATTCCAGATTTTTTAAGGTAATCATATACAGTTTTGGCGCGGTTATTCCCCAATGCCCTGCTTTTACCCTCCCCTGATTCCGGAGATTGGATTCCGGTAATCCTGATTTTTTTTATTGAAGGGTTCTCCGTGATAAATGCTCGAAGTCTCTTCAATTGGTCATTATTCGAATTATTCAAATTAATCTCTGCTGAGCCGGTTGGAAATAAAACCTCAAAAGTTTGAGCGCGACTCTGGTCAATAGTAGCAACGCCTGTAGGGATATAAAGTCCTACATCAGGAATGGGCTCATCTGCATACACTTTTCCGACTTTAGCCAAAAGCGGAGTTGTGATCACCCCTTTGGCCAAGCCTTTTCTTTCTTGAGGCTGAGTAGTTTCTTTTTCTCCCTGATTGAAATGAAGTTCCATCGTCGCGAATTCCATCCAGGGTTCATAGGCTATTTTAAAAGCTTTTGAATAACGGTAAGCTTCGAAATTCTTTGTCAACTCAAACTTGCCCAAATTCATCGAACTATCACGACTCACAAAATGAAGACTTACTTGAGGATTTTTCGGAGAAATGGCTGATTCGATCGGAACAACCCCTGAAACCTCAAATTGAATGGAATCTCTGAAAAACTCGAGTTTGGAAGGACTGATTTTGGAATCTGCCAAAAAATTGCTTTCGGGCATTATTCTTGAACCACAACCCGTTAGCAAGGCAAGTAAAAAAAGATTTATTATCTGTTTCTTAATCAATGGAATGGACATTATTCTTTAAATTATTTCAATCTTGCCAAAAGATTGAGATTAAACCAACTGAAATTATGGAAAAGCTAAGATTATTCTTTGAAGAGCGCGCTTTTGGTGTTTGTGCCAAACTTGGAGAAAAATTAAACTTCCCAATCGACAGCATCCGATTATTTTTTATTTATGCTTCATTTATTACCATGGGCTCTCCGGTGATTCTATATGTATCAATGGCGATGATGATGAAAATCAGAACCTATTTTAGAAAGAAAAACAACCCAATTCTGTTTGATTAAAAGTCTGAGAACTTTTTCTTTCTCAAAACTGCCCATTGCCAAATTAAAGAGGTTATTGGGCTTTTACTTTTTATCTCCTCCCCCTGTATCGCTGAGACTCGAAACTTTCGAATGCTTGGCTTGATATTTTCAAAATCGGTATATCCCCTGCGAATTGCTTTAGCCAAGTCCTTTTGACCTTTGATCCGGTAGCTGAGAATCGCAAGATGCTCGAACAAATATTTGACCCGATAGATTTTTTTGAAGTTGGCGGCTGATTCATTTTTATAAATCATGCTTAAGCTATTCCGAATATTCAAATACAATTTGTGAGGACTGGAACGCTGCAAAGTACCACCGCCAAGATGATAAATCGAAATATTCCCTTTGTAGCCAATTTTCCAACCTGATTTTCGCATTTGCCAACACAAATCGATTTCCTCCATATGTGAAAAAAAGCTGGCGTCAAAACCACCGAATTGATGAAAAATCTCGGAGCGAACAATAAAACACGCACCGGATGCCCAATCCACGTCTATGGAATCATCGTATTGGCCAGAATCCTGCTCGATCTGATCTATAATTCGACCTCTACAATAGGGATAGCCGTAAGCATCCACAAACCCTCCTCCAGCACCTGCATGGTCGAACTTGTTTCTGACTGTCCAAGACAAAATCTTTGGTTGAATCGCAGCATATTCCGGCATAAATTCTAAAGCCCGAACCAAATCAGTATCCCAATTTTTGGTCACTTCTACATCAGAATTCAATAAGATGTGAAATTCATAATCTTTTCTTAGTTGCTCCAGTCCCCAGTTATAGCCTCCGGCATAGCCAAGATTTTCCGATGATTTTAAAAGCTGAATTTGAGGATACCTTTCCTCCAAATAGGGAATAGAATCATCTGTACTATTATTATCAATCACCCAAATGTCAGTTTGGCTATTTGCTATCACTGAGGGTAGAAAAGTTTCGAGCATCTCTCGCCCATTGTAATTCAATATGACGATCGCAGCGGAACTCATCCAAACATGCTGCCTAGATCCATGCCCGGTATATTTGGCATCATCCCCTCGGTAGCAGCTTTCATTTCGGTTTTGATTTTCTGATCGATCGATTGCATGGCAATATTCGTTGCCGCCACAGTCAAATCACTCAGCATCTCTTTGTCCTTTGGAGAAAGTAGACTCTCATCCATATCGATGGTCAACACTTTCCGCTCGCCATTGACAGTTACTTTGACCAATCCTGCACCAGATTCACCAGTAGCTGTGATTAGGTGCAATTTGGATTGCGCATCCTTTATTTTCGCTTGGGCTTCTTTCACTTTGCCCATCATTCCCATCAAATCAATCATAGTTTCTTCTATTTTTTTAATAATCACTAATCTATATCAATACTTTGTAGCTATTTATTATAAAAAACCAAAATTTAATTTTAATAAATATCTTTTATTCAATCCATAAGGTAATTTTCTGTAACATTTTCAAACGATTATAAGTATCCAATAACAAATAATCAACGTATGAAGACTATCGAAATTATAAACAAAGAGCAGATCTCATCGCTTCAATTTTCCAAGAAAGAAGTCCTGCTCACAGCTGATGAGTTAAGCAAAAGAACCGCACATCTCTATCGAGCTCAAACACTAGGCAACTTACTTCAATCTAAAGTTAAACTTGTATTCGAAACTGCTAATGGTTCACTTTACCAGGTGGAAACTACCGTTTGGGCTGTAGGGAATGACTTTATCTCCTTAAAAGGTGGTATGGTAATCCCAGTCAGCGCGATTCATAAGGTGGACTAGATAGGTTGGAGATAGCAGCATCGATAGACAAACTTTCCTGATCACCCGTTTCTAGATTTTTGATGGAGATTATTTTATCTTTTATTTCATTGTCACCACAGATCCCAACGAAGTGAATCCCCTTCTTTGTTGCAAAATCCAATTGTTTTTTAACTTTACTTAGATCTGGGTAAATCTCTGCTTTGATGCCAGCTTTTCTAAACTTTTGCACCAAGGAAAGCGCATAGTTGAATCCTTTTTCATCGAAGTGAGTCAAGAGAATTTTTGAAGTTTGCACGCTTTCTTCCGGAAATAAATTGAGCTCTTCCAATACATCATAAAGGCGATCTACGCCGAAAGAAAACCCAACTCCCGAAACTCCAGAAAGTCCGAAAACTCCGGTAAGATTATCGTATCGACCTCCACCACTGACCGATCCGATCGAGGCATTATTTACTTTCACTTCGAAAATTGCTCCGGTATAGTATGAAAGCCCTCTTGCAAGCATGACATCAAAGTCCACAAAATCTAAATTCTCGCCCATTCCTTTTAGGATCAGAGCTAGCTCTTCCAACTCTGCTACTCCTTGAAGTCCAACTTCACTTACAGCTAAAAAGGATTTGAGAAAGGAAATTTTACCTTCAAATTCTTCAGTCAGATTGATCAAGGGAGCCAGCTTTTCCAAAGAATCTTCAGAAAACTCTCTTCCGATCAATTCCTCCTGCACTTTCTCCCAACCGATTTTATCCAGCTTATCAATTGCTACACAAAGCGGACCTTCTTTTCCCGCTGCGCCAATGGCTTCTGAGATTCCGGTTAGAATTTTGCGATTGTTCAGTTTGATGCTGTAATCTGTCAGTTTGAGTTTTGCAAAAACGTCTCGGATCATCAAGATAATCTCTGCTTCACAAAGCAAACTATCCGTACCGACCACATCGGCATCGCATTGATAAAACTCGCGATAGCGACCTTTCTGCGGTCGATCTGCTCTCCAGACGGGCTGAATCTGAAATCGCTTAAATGGGAAAGTCAAGTCATTTCGATTCATCACCACAAAGCGGGCAAATGGTACTGTCAAATCATAACGGAGACCTTTTTCGGATACTTTGGTCAGTGTTGCAGAAGCTCCTTTTTCGAGGTCTTCAGCTGACACATTCTTCAGATAATCTCCACTGTTCAGAATTTTAAAAAGCAATTGATCCCCTTCATCTCCGTACTTTCCGGTCAGGGTACTGAGATTTTCCATTGCAGGAGTTTCGATTTGATTGTAGCCGAAAAGTTGAAATGTTGACCTGATTTGATCCAGAACATAGTTTCTCCTTGCCATTTGAATTGTCCCAAAATCTCGGGTTCCTTTAGGAAGACTTGGCTTTTGCATGGATATTTTTTTGGTGACTATGCCTCAAATTTATCTAAAAAATGGGAAAGCGTCCTTTTATTCTCTAATTGGCTCAATTTTATTCCAGATTTATTTTAGGCTAAAAAGAAATGTTTTCTTACTTTTGCCATTCGTTTCGAACTAACTCATTTAAAACATACGACCATGGCAGTTACTACGCTAAAGAGAAAATTGAAGAGAAAAAGACAAAGTCAGACCACGCGTGTGATTAAGATCAAGCAATTGACAGCGATGCCAGTGATCAGAAACGTGGACATCGAAGAGCTTAAAAAATCATTCGGAAAGTAATCTTTCTCGAACATCTTTTGAAAGGCGATCATTTTTGATCGCCTTTTTCATTGTAAGTCTAGAACCCGCGGAGAGATTCTTGAATCATTAATGATTTTTTTTAGGTTAAAAATCCTTTGACCTGGGGAAATATCCTCTGAGGAAACGTATTTGACCGCATTTTGTATTAGTTCGGCACTGTTTTCATTGAGCAGAATTTTCATGACGTCTGAATTTTTATCAATTCGTATACGATTAAAATAGCGGAGAAAGTCTGAAATCTTAAAACATCAAAGGCAAGCCTTTGAAAAGCAAATCTGAAGCTGGGTAGAAAACAAATCGGATAAATTGAAAGTGATTATTCGGCGCTAATGATTACTTGCCAAAACACTTTCACCTTCGGAACTATTGGAGAATCCTCACCATTTTCCGCAGGTCAAAAGTTGGGTGGGTTCGATGAAGTAGTTTCCGATGAAATCGAGATCGAAATTCACCGGCTTTTGTCTCAAGTGAAAGATCAGATTTTGGTCCTGACTAAAAATAATTTTTTTTCTGCACTTTTATATCACAAATAAAAACAGAGAGGTAAGGTTTAGCGGGACAAGTGAAGTGAATGGATAGTATTTGCTAAATAAAGGCGTAACCGTCTTTCAGAACGAAGGTGACGGGAGAAATATTGGTGAAGATTTTACCAATTCTGGGTTTTTGGAACGCAAAACTAACTTAAGACTTTAAACTTCCCTTTGAAATTAATTTCTAATTGGTAGCAAATAAGGACTCATCTGAAATAGAGGTTCAAACAAGAGATCTTGCGCAGTATTACTTAATTGCCAGTCTTCAAAGGTCTCATTTTGAACATCTGGGAAATTTGCAGGTCAGCTTACAAGAGGTTTATGACACGCGACGATTTGCCGGTAATGTCTTGACCAATTCATTTTCCCAGGAATTTTATGTAAAAAAATAAGCCCGATTTCTGGTGTTGAAGGCCAGACTTATTTTCTGATTTGAAATGAAATTCCCAGAATTTACGGTTCATTTTAACTGGGAATGCCAGTTGGCGCAGATAAATATTAAAAAACCCTTTGGTGTGATTTTGTAATGGCGATGGCTGGAAGTCAAGGATCAAATGAAGTTCATTTATTTTGGTTTTTGGCCTGTTGGCTGTCAATCGAGTATTTTACTGTAAAGCCAAAACAATTTAAGGCGATGGTCTGTAAACCGGATCAAAGTCTCTCAAATATAAATTCAAGATTTCAAATCTCGAGAAGTAAAGTGAACGTTCACCCAGTTTGCAAAAAGTCAGGTGTATGTGAAAATTCTCCGGAATTGCTGGTTTTCAAGAATAAAAGTAGTATAATAGGGTATGAAAACAGGTGCGAATCAAACAAGCCAAACCTTTTTTTCACTAAATTTTATTGATTTTGAAGCTTTCAAAGAAGACCCCGCAATGCAAGGGGAGTTACTATCCCAAATATTCAACTCTTAAATTTTAAAAATGGTTCTAGTTAAAAAAAACAAACCCTTGAATATAGTATTAGGTATAATAGGGGTTTTTATTTCATTTCTATTGTTATTATTCTTTAATGAAATTGTTAAATTTTTATTTATTACTGGAGAAAAATATATAAGTGAAGATAATCAAGTAAATCCAGAAAGTATATGGTTAGTAAAAACAGCTGCTGTTGGATTAATAACTTTTATCTTATTACTTTCGTTTTTATTTTTTATAGATTTCTATTCCCGTGTTCTAATACGATTTGGCGATTTCTTTGACTTACGGAAATTACATTTATTTTTTATGGAAGATAAATTAGCCACTAACGAAAAGCTTTCTAAAGTAACTTTAATTGCTGCTACTGGTACGGCTGTATTATTACATTTATTTTATCTATTTTTTGGGGAAATTACTCATGAAGGCTATATGGAAGAGATCAGCTCGTTATTCCTATTATTATCAAGTTTTATTTTAATTCTTGGATTAAAGTTCCTCAATAAAGAATATTTTTCTCTTTTTTGGTATAGGACTCATCAGTACACATTAATTTTTCTTAGTTTGATGCTATTCCTACTATTTGGAGAGGAAATCAATTGGGGCCAAAGAGCATTAGAAATTGAACCGGGTGAATTTTTTAAAACATATAATTTTCAAGATGAAATCAGCTTTCACAATTTTTTCAATCCAATATTTAAATTTGTTTATCCAGCTGTGGCTATGTCTTCTTTTATAATTTTAATCCTTTTGTGGTTATTTTATAAAGGGGAAAAAAATTATTATTTCAATGTGTTTGTTCCACATAAAAGTTTATTCTTCTTAATTTTTTGGATGGCTGGCGCAAGTTTTAACGGAGATAGTGAAACATACGAAGAAATGTTAACTGTTTTTTTCCTTCTGTATAGCGTCAGAATATTATTTTGTCTTAAAAATTTAAAGAAAAACTACAACTTCGAATTTTATAATAAGAAATTCCCCAAACCTTTGATCGAATCTAAAAACTTTAATCATTCTAGATAAACTCTCACAATTAGCAAATGATCCCTTGAAAGAAATGTTGACAACACGCGTCAAGGATAAAGCTATTAAATCTGGTGGTAGAAAGTTTACTTGAAACCCTCAAAAAAGCAAGTATTCTCAAGAGATTCGGTCGTATTGAAGGAGTTTTTATGCAAAACAAGAAACCCAAATTATGTTGATCACAGCCAAATTTAATTTTTGATTTAAAAAGGTGATTTCCAAAATCCTGAGTACTGTATAGACTATGGGTAAAGTTTTCTTCTACGTCATACGAGTCCTCTTTGTGTTTTTGAACATAAAAGTTGTGACGGCTCGCAAAGAATTATTCTAAAAGTGAGTCCGGAGAAAAGAACCCCTGCGTGGAATTTTTATAACCATGGGTTAATTCCCAGTAGAGTTGGGATAAGTTTTGAAAACGGTTATTGATTTTGATTTTTTTCCGCCAATTGACCATCCATCGGGAATTAGTTTACCGCCAAAAGGGATGGGTTTCAATTTTATATTCTTGCTAGTCCTATCCTTTGCGTTTCTCGGCGAAACCTTCGTGAACTTTGTGGTTAAATGACTAGCGTAAAACTGTTGACAGCATTGAAAAGTCTTGTTCAATCTTGCCGGTAAGCCGGCCCGAAGATTTTAAACAGATTTGCTAGTCCTATCCTTTGCGTTCCTCGGCGAAACCTTCGTGAACTTTGTGGTTAAATAACCAGAGTAAAAACTGTTGACAGCATTGAAAAGATATGTTCAATCTTGCCGGTAAGCCGGCCAGAAGATTTTAAACAGATTTGCTAGTCCTATCCTTTGCGTTCCTCGGTGAAATCTTCGTGAACTTTGTGGTTAAATAACCAGAGTAAAAATCTAAGTCTACCCGAAAATAATTCTTCAGACTTGGACCTCATTTTCCCCTTTTTCCCAGTTCAACGACTCGAAGATTTTTAATTTCTCCCCCATCCAGATCAAATAGTAGCAGGGTACGCATGATATGAAAACCGTGCTGCCCAATTGCCCC
>JBBQDY010000093.1:0-10005 GCA_038320155.1 Cytophagales bacterium | reverse complement strand
GGATGTGATGGAGAAAGCGGCCGAAAAGCATGATTTGAAAGTATTGCTTCATGAGAAGCCTTTTGCAGGTGTTAATGGAAGTGGTAAGCACAATAACTGGTCATTGATTACTGATACAGGTGTCAATTTATTCCAACCAAGTAATTCAGCTCGGGAGAATCTTCAATTCTTGACATTCCTTGTAGCTACAATCAAAGCGGTTTATGACAATGCAGATTTGCTGAGAGCAAGTATTGCATCTGCTGGTAACGATTTTAGACTTGGTGCGAATGAAGCTCCTCCGGCAATTATTTCTGTATTCTTGGGTACTACACTTTCTGAAGTGCTGGATGAATTGGAGAAAAACGGGAATATTAAAATCGAAAAGGGTGACAATATGTATATGAAGTTGGGTATCTCCAAGATTCCTGAAATCATCCTTGATAATACCGACCGGAATAGAACCTCACCATTTGCTTTCACCGGAAATAAATTTGAATTCCGTGCAGTTGGTTCTCAAGCCAACGTGGCAGGACCAATGACTGTATTGAATGTCATCGTAGCAGATGTCTTGAAAACGATGCTCAAGGATATCGATAAAGAGATGACTGCTGGCAAAGAAAAGAAAATTGCAATCGTAAATGTGTTGCGTAAGTATATTAAAGAGTCCAAGAAGGTGAGATTTGAGGGTGATGGCTATTCAGATGAGTGGGCTGCTGAAGCTGAAAAAAGAGGCTTGTCAAATCTGAAATCAACACCTTTGGCATTAGATGTTTACAAAACGAAATATGCGAAAGAGCTTTTTGAGCGTCATAATGTCTTGAACCATGTGGAACTTCATGCGCGTCACGAGATCATGCTTGAAAATTTCATTAAGAAAGTTCAAATTGAAAGCCGTGTGATGGGAGATCTTGCATTGAATCATATTATTCCAACTGCAATTCTATATCAGAATAAAATGATTGAGAATGCAAATGGACTAAAAGGTCTTGGACTAGATCATTCTGCAGCTGTAGATACGATCAAAGAAGTCTCTAAGCATATTGAATCATTGAAGCAAAATGTCACCGAAATGATCGAGGCGCGAAAGCAAATCAATAAGGATCCGGATTTGGAAGTTCAGGCTAAAAGTTATCAAACAGATGTAAAAGAAGCCTATTTTGAGAAAATAAGATACGCTGCTGATAAGTTGGAACTTCTGGTTGACGATGAGTCTTGGCCTTTGGTGAAATACAGAGAGTTACTTTTCCTTAGGTAGTAGCTACTTAGATAAATTTAAGCCATCTCAACTATTTGGGGTGGCTTTTTTTTGTTTAGCGCGCTCATTCAAAATTTATTAAATTCCAGAATAATCGAAATATTTCCTTTTTTCAAACCTAATATTTAAAATAATATTTTGAATTCCCGAATATCTGAGTAAACAAAAATTAATGAACTGATTATTGTTATTGTTTAAATTTTGTTTTTGTTGATATCTTGAGCTAAAATATTCTTTAAACTATTTTTATACTTTAAAATAAAGAAGCTAGATTTTTTACTTTTATAAAAAAATTAAAAAAGAATCTCGATTTTACTAAAAAAAATTAGCTAATCTCTTTTTTTAGAAATTGGAAATTTCTAGATTTATTCAATATAGTTGTGAGTAATTCCTTGATTTCAGTTTTTTCCATTGAGGTAAGGGATATTGCCGCCGTTAAATGTTCCAATTCTAAACATATTCCAAATTTTATGACAAAAGAATTAAAAGATATTCTTTCGCCTGAAAGAACCCGGATCTCCGGAAACTTAAAACAATTTAATTTCAACCTTTTATTTTAAACTATGAGAAAAATTCTATCAATTGCTTGCGCTCTTGTGCTGACATTTAGCCTCACGGCTAATGTACAAGCTCAGACAAGGGTGCTGAATGGCGTCGTGACGGCTTCGTCAGATGGGCTGCCTTTGCCGGGAGTATCGATCCTGGATAAAGGGACTAATACAGGAACCACCACGAATGTGGACGGGGAGTATTCGATCTCGGTAAACCCTAGCTCAGTGCTAGTGTTTTCGTTTATTGGCTTTGCGGCACAGGAGTTTACGGTAGGTAATCTTACCGAACTAAATGTGACTCTTGACGAGGATTCAAATGAGCTTTCGGAAGTAGTCGTTACTTCTTTTGGTATGCAGCGTGACAAGAAGTCTCTTGGATACTCAGTAACTCAGCTTTCTGGTGACAGATTCACAGAATCAAGAGCGGTAAACGTAGGAAATGCCTTGACTGGTAAAGTAGCTGGTGTGAATGTGTCTCCTCCTTCTACTGGAGCAGCTGGTTCTACACGAGTGGTGATCAGAGGTGGTTCTTCATTAGGTGGTGGAGATCAGCCTCTTTATGTTGTTAACGGGGTTCCGATCGAATCAGGGAACTTAGGCAACGCAGGTATGTGGGGTGGAAATGATGCCGGTGATGGACTTGCTTCCATCAACGCGGATGATATTGAAAGTATCTCTGTCCTAAAAGGAAACACTGCGGCGGCACTATATGGAGCTAGAGCTGCAAACGGGGTAATCCTAATCACAACCAAAAAAGGAACTTCCAGAAAAGGCGTTGGCGTAGCAGTGAACTCCAACTTCACTATGGATCAAGTAGTGGATCGTACTGATTTCCAGAGAACATATGGTCCTGGTCAGGATGGAAGAAAGCCTGGTACTCAAGACGAAGCATTGAATACTTCCACCAATGGTTGGGGTGGCTTATATGATGGATCAAACACGGTTCAATTTGATGGGCAGCAAAGACCCTATCGATTCTTAGGCGAAGATTTCAATGATTTCTATCGTCAGGGAAGCACTTGGAATAACTCCGTGGCGCTATTTGGAGGAAATGAGAGTACTACTTATAGATTTTCTTTCTCTAATCTGACAAATAATGATGTATTGCCAAATTCAGGATTTGATAGAAATGTAGCAAGTATCAATGTAAACAGTAAGCAAGGAAAATTCACTTTGGCTGTATCAGGTCAATACTCGAAGCAGGATGCTAAAAACAGACCTCGACTTTCTGATTCTCCGGGAAATGCAAACTTTTCTATGGTAGTGAAGCCAGGAAATATCCCATTGGATGTGTTAAAAGGTGATCCAAATAAATTAGGAGCAAATCCTGATGGTACAGAATTAAGATACCAGAGCAATGTATTCCAGACCAACCCTTATTGGTCTGCATATCAGTGGGGAAGACAGGACGTCACCGATCGAATCTTTGGAAATATGTCACTTCGATATGATTTTACTGATTGGTTATATGTACAAGGTAGATTTGGTACAGACTTTCAAGTAAGAGCTGAAGATGGGTATGAAGGATATGGAACAGCATTTAAGCCTAGAGGTAGTTTTAATACTTCTGCCAGAACATCGCGGGAAAATAATGCGGATATCATGATTGGTTTCAGTAAAAAATTTGGAGACTTTGATGTCGATGGATTCTTTGGAGGAAACTCATTGACAAGATCTGCTGAGAGTAAAAATGGCGGTGGAAATGATCTTGTGGTACCTTTTTTCCATAGTGTCACTAACGTGGCTGCACCTAATTTTGGGTACGGCTTCTCTGAATCTGGAATTAACTCTATTTTCGGTGCTGCCAATTTGGGTTACAAAAATATGGTTTTCTTAAACCTTACTGGTCGTCAAGATCAGTTTTCAACACTTTCACCTGCAAACAATAAAGTTTTCTACCCTTCAGTAAGTATGAGTGCTGTAATCTCTGATATGATCAAAATGCCAGACTTCTTCACTTTTGTGAAATTAAGAGGTGGTTGGGCTCAAGTAGGTGGAGGTGGACCAGATCCATACGCGCTAAACTTGACTTACGGATTAGTAGGAGCAGGACACATTGGTGGTGCAAGCTTAGGACAAATCAATAATGGTTCTATTCCAAATGCGAATTTGGGACCATACCTATCTTCTGAGTGGGAGATTGGTACAGATATAAGATTATTGGAGAATAGAATCGGATTAGACGTGGCCTATTACAAGCGAACAACTTCTCAAGATATTCTAAACACTGGTATTTCTGCTACTTCTGGCTTTGGTTCGACTACAGTTAATATCGGTGAGTTGGAAAACAGAGGTATAGAATTGTTATTGAATGTGACTCCTTTTGTAGGAAACTTTAGATGGGATATTTCATTCAACTATGCGAGAAATATTTCTGAAGTATTGAGTTTGGGAACGAATGCGGCTGGAGATCCTATCGAATTCATCAACTTGGATGAGTCTCGAGTAAGAAGAGAGCGAATTCGTCATATTGTTGGTCAGCCATTGGGTATGATTGCAGGTTTTAAGCAAGCAACTTTTAATGGTCAGCCAGTCTATGACGCAAATGGATTCCCTGTAACTACCTCGGGCTATGAAACTATAGCAGAAGGCCGTCATCCTGTTTCCGGTGGTATTGTCAACAACTTCTCCTATAAAGGATTCAGACTGATGTTCTTGATAGACTTTAGAGCCGGTGGTTCTATGATGTCTGGAACAAACTATTTCGCCTATCAGAATGGTCTTCATCAGAATACCTTGATTGGAAGAGATGGATCATTAACTGTGACAGGTGTTCAGAAGGTTGGGGACAATGAATATATTCCAATTACAAAAACTATCCCTGCTGACCCTACAGATCCTACTAAGTATTTGATTGATAACTACTGGCAGCGTTATTCTCAGGTTTCTGAGAACGTGGTGTATGATGCTTCTTTCGGAAAACTTCGGGAATTCTCTTTTGGATATACGTTCACTAAATCGTTCCTAGAAAAGACCCCTTTCGAGTCCCTTTCACTTTCTGTCGTAGGCAGAAATTTGGCAATCCTTTGGTCTAACGTACCAAACCTGGATCCTGAAGCCGCTTATACGACCTCTGGCGGTTCACAAGGCCTGGAGTTTTTC
This sequence comes from Cytophagales bacterium, assembly GCA_038320155.1. GTDB lineage: Bacteria > Bacteroidota > Bacteroidia > Cytophagales > Cyclobacteriaceae > Algoriphagus. Next base: position 5,115 of record JBBQDY010000093.1, on the reverse strand, counting down.
TCAGTTCCTGCCAACAGAAGTATCGGATTTAACTTGTCTGCCAACTTCTAAGACCAAAGGTTTAACCTAAAAAAAATGAAACGATGAGAATATTTAATAAAATAACCGGTTTGATGCTTGGTGCACTAGTATTTGCCACTTCATGCGATGAAGAAGCATTAATAGACCTAAATGTGAATCAGAATGCTGTCGATAATATCGACATGCGCTACCTTTTCTCCCTTGCTACTTTGAGAATCGGTGGAGAATACGAGAATACTAGAGCGAATATGCTTTACTCTGCCACGATGATTCAGCATACTGCATCTACTGCAGGCTATTTCAGTGGGGATAAGTATTTCTACAGCGCGCAGTATAGCGGCGCATACATGGAGAGACATTTCACGGATGTAATCCGTTTGTTTTCACATGTCATCACCAAAACAGCTGATGATCCAAAAGAGGCGAATGTAAATGCTGCTGCTACCGTGTTGCGAGTTTATGATTTACTCCGTATGACGGATATGTACGGTGACATTCCTTATAGCCAAGCTGGATATGGATTGCTTGGTGAAGAAAATTGGTTTCCAAAATATCAGCCTCAAAAGGAAGTTTATACCCTGATGATCGCAGATCTAAAAGCAGCTAGAGATAAGTTTTCTCCATCAGCTAGAGCCTTGGGTGTACAGGATTTCTTATATGGAGGAAATACTGATAAGTGGAAAAAGTTTGCTAACTCACTTTTGATGCGTATGGCATTGCGAATGAGCAATGTGGATCCCACTACCGCTCAAGCCCTATTTAAAGAAGCCAATAGTAGCGGTGCTTTCACCAGCAATGATGATATCGCATATATTCGTTATGCTCCGGGACCACAAGGTGTCAATAGGAACGGGCTGAATGATGGCTATTGGAATACTTATAAGTACTCTAAAGACGCCAAGATTTCTGCAACCTTTATGAATTGGATGAAAACTAATAATGATCCTCGATTGATGATTGTTTCCGGTGGAGTAGGCAATCCTGAGGTCGCTTCAACTTGGATTACTGATCCAGCTAAGCAAATTGGATTACCAAATGGATATAATTCTACCAATCTGGTAGGTGCTGTACCCGCAGGTACACTAAGTGGCTTTACTACAGTTCAGCAAAATTTCTCCATGCTAAACTTAAAGTACTTGGATTGGGAAGATCCTTATTATTTGATCTCTTACGCTGAAGTAGAGTTGATGCGAGCTGAAGCTGCGGTGAAAGGTTGGATTACTACAAGTGCTTCAAGTCACTTTACCAATGGAGTAACTGCTGCTATTACATCTTGGGTCTTGTTTGATCCTTCTTTTGTAAGGACTGGACCTGTGATCGAAGCTTATGTGGCAGCACGTGGTTTTGATGGGGCAACTAATGCTAATAAATTACGATTGATCGGTGAAGAATATTGGGCAGCAACTTACCTAAACGATATCGAATCTTGGTCTAATTGGAGAAGAACAGGATTCCCTGCTTTGACTCCTACTCAAGATCCAAATGCAGAGGAAGGCAACTTTATCCCAAGAAGATTGAGATATTGGGAGTCTGAAATCGGAGCTAATCCGGAGAATTATCAGGCAGCTATTTCGCGAATGGGACCAGATCTTTTTGCTACGAAAGTATGGTGGGACGGCGGAAAGTAAATTGAGCCAGTCCTAATTTGATTAGATAAATTACTGATAGAGGTCTCGGGTTTTCCGGACCTCTATCTTTTTCATATCACTTTGTAATTCATATTATGAAATTCCCATACCTGCTCATTTTACTTCTTCTTATTTTCGCAGAAATTCAAGCTCAGCAGGAAGACAGCAAAGTAGTCATCGCATACGTAGCTGGATGGAAGGGAGTGGATCCCGACAAAATTCCCGCAGAAAAACTTACCCATATTAATTATGCTTTCGCGAATGTGGTCGATGGCTTGGTCACCTCAGGTGAGGGATTTGCAGAGCGGGATAGCTTAAACTTCTTGAAACTTCATTCGCTAAAATCACGAAATCCAAATCTTAAAATTTTGGTTTCCATTGGGGGCTGGACTTGGTCGAAAGGTTTCTCCGATGCTGCTTTGACTCCTGAAAGTAGAGCAAAATTAACTGAATCAGGTATTGACTTTTTAATTAAGCATAACTTGGATGGGTTGGACTTTGATTGGGAATACCCAGCACTCCAAGGTGATAATAATGTAGTAAGAGACATCGACAAGGAGAATTTTGTCGCCATGCTCAAAAGCTTCCGAGAGGCATTAGATTCTTTGGGAGCAATCGATCAAAAACATTATTTAAGTACCATTGCCTCTGGCGGCTTTCGGAAATATCTGGAAGTCAATGATCTTCGGTCTGCAGCGAAATATCTGGATTTAGTGAATATTATGAGTTATGATCTTTTTGGTCCCGGAGATCAGATCACAGGGCATCATGCCAATCTATACAAAGGCAATCCCGAAACCATGCCTGAGGGAAAAAAGGAAAGAGCTGTGGAATCAGCGGTGACCGATCATATCGCTTTTGGGATCCCGGCCCATAAATTAGTTCTTGGGATTCCCTTTTATGGCAAGCGCTGGAAGGAAGTGCCTGAAAATAACAACGGACTTAATCAGTATGGCAAATGGGATAGCGCGCTATCTCATGATAAGATTCAGCAACTCCAAAATGATTCCTCCTACACTGAATATTGGGACGAAATTTCAAAAAACCCCTTTCTTTATTCTTCAGAAAAAAAAGAATGGATTACCTACGAAAGCCCTAAATCAATAGCAGAAAAAATTAAGTATGCGCGAAAAATGAATATGGCAGGAGTAATGTTTTGGGAACTCTCCGAAGATCCCTCCGGAGAATTGCTGGATGCAATAGACCAACAGATTGGAACTTCGAAGTCTCTTAATTGATCCTCAAAAATCGAATTTGAACAATCGCAACATGCAACTTATCGGAGTAGACATTGGAGGATCACATATTTCAGCGGCTTCCTTAACCTTTAATTCTGGAGAGGTGAGATTGGCTGATTTTCAAGAATCATCCATAGATACCACAGCCTCTGCCGATGCATTAATCTCAGCATGGTCTGAGGTGATTCGCGCAAGTGCTGGAGGATCTCAAAATTTTCAAGTAGGCATCGCTATGCCTGGCCCTTATGATTACCCAGCAGGAATATCCCTGATTCAGGATCAGGGGAAAATGAAGTCTCTGTTCAAATTGTCAGTTAAAAATCTGCTTGCCAAATCGCTCGATATTCCTTCCTCAAACATTCAGTTCACCAATGATGCCCAAGCTTTTTTATTGGGAGAAAGTCTTGCAGGATCGGGAAAGGATTTCAAAAACTCTATTGGCATCACCTTGGGTACAGGTCTTGGATCTGCGATCAAAATGGGTGACGTCGTCAAGGATGCAAAGCTTTGGACTGCTCCATTCCGTGACGGAATCGCTGAGGATTACTTGGGTACAAATTGGTTTGTCCAAGAAGCTGAGAATCGGTTTAACCTCTCCATTTCAGGGGTGAAAGAATTGGGTGAATCAACTTCTATTCAGCAAGAGGCAGATATTCTATTCCAAATTTTTGGAAAAGCACTTGGAGAATTTCTTTTACCATATTTGATTCGGCTTCAAGCTGAGGCGGTTATTCTGGGTGGAAAAATAGCCTTATTGAATGCTCGATTTTTACCAGCCACTACTCAATATTTGATTCAGAACGGCTGCTTAGCTAAGATTAAAATCTCAACGCTAGGTGAGCAAGCAGCCCTGATCGGTGCATGTCAACCTTATATAAACCAGAAATCATGAAGTTTTCAATTCCAAAAAAATCGTTTTTAATTGTGCTTTTAGGGCTTTTTAGCCTTCAGGGGTTTTCCCAGCAAAATTATGAACTCATCATCGTAGGTGGAGGAGCCAGTGGGACCTCTGCCGGGATCTCAGCGGGTCGATTGGGGACCAAAACACTAATCATTGAGGAAAGTACTTGGCTTGGAGGGATGCTGACATCTGCGGGCGTTTCGGCAATAGATGGCAATGATAAAATCTCTGGAGGTTTCTATGGGGAATTCAAACATGCACTGGAAGCTTATTATGGTGGGCCTGAAAACATGGCTACCGGTTGGGTAAGTAATACGCTTTTTGAACCAAAAGTAGCCAATGAACTGCTTCAAGAAATGGCAGCAAAGACCCTAAATCTTACGATTTCGTTTCAGAGTATATGGAAGACTGCCGTCTATACCGATGGAAAATGGATGCTGACTTACCAAAAGGGTGGGAAAGACATCATTGTCACTTCTACGCTTTTAATCGATGCAACGGAATTGGGAGATGTCGCAGCTGCTCAAGGTTTGGATTATCGCTTGGGAATGGATGCTCGGGAGGTGATTGGAGAAATCTACGCTCCAGCTGAGGCGAATAATATCATTCAAGACTTGACTTATGTGACCACACTTCAGGATTATGGAAAGGGAGTAGATAAAACGATCCCAAAACCTACGAATTACGATCCTGCTGAGTTTGCCTGTGCTTGTGCCCATGCTGATCCTACCACCGACGATGCGCCGACTTTGGACTGTAGCAAAATGCTCGATTATGGGAAATTACCGAATGGTAAATACATGATCAATTGGCCAAATTGTGGCAATGATTATTACCTGAATATAGTAGAAATGAGTCCGCAGGAACGGTCAGAAGCTTTGAAAGCTGCAAAAGCAGCAACGCTTCGGTTTGTCTATTACATTCAAAATGAATTAGGGTTTACCCATTTAGGACTAGCAGCCGATGAATATCCTACCGCAGATGATCTCCCCATGATTCCATATCATCGCGAATCCAGAAGGTATTATGGATTGGTAGATTTTACCTTGCCTTATGTATTAAACCCATACACCGCTCCGAATCCGTTTTACCGAACGGGTGCCATAGTAGGAGATTATACGATTGACCATCATCATAAGAAGAATCCGGAAGCACCTTCTATTGACTTCATCAAAATCAGAGTGCCTTCGTACAATGTGCCTTTGGGAGCTTTGGTCCCTAAAGATCATAAGGGATTGATTTTAGCAGAAAAAAGCATATCGGTTTCCAATATTGTGAATGGAGCTTCTCGGCTTCAGCCCGTAGTATTGGGAATCGGACAAGCCGC
>JBBQDY010000092.1:0-10037 GCA_038320155.1 Cytophagales bacterium | reverse complement strand
CAGTGAATTAGGTTGGGATGCGGTGAAGCTTGACGAACTATTAGCTTGGCTACCCAGGCAGGATACTCGAGCTTTCATTATTCTAAAAGATGGGAAAATTGTAGTTGAGGAATATTGGGGAGATAAGTTGACTGGGCTAGGAGAGATGGATCAGGATTCCTTTTGGTATTGGGCCTCGGCGGGAAAAACGCTAACTGCAGCACTGGTTGGAATTGCTCAGGAGAATCAATTATTGAATATTTCGGATCGAACCCAAGAATACCTAGGAGAAGGTTGGACTTCCCTGAGCTCGGCTCAAGAGCGGGAGATTAAACTGATCCATCAACTCACCATGACGACAGGATTGAACGATCAAAATGCAGATCTTGATAATACCAACCCTGCAAGTCTCACCTATTTGGCAAAGCCGGGCGAGCGGTGGAGCTATCATAATGCACCCTACACCTTACTAGAACAAGTCATAGCCAAAGCTGCTAATAAAAGTTATCAATCTTATTTTGAAGATGCCCTTGGGAAAAAGATTGGGATGAAAGGGTTTTGGCAGAAGTCAGGATTCAACAATGTGTTTTTTAGCGACGCACGCTCTTTTGCGAGATTTGGCTTACTACTTCATGCACGGGGAAATTGGAATGGAGAAAAAATTTATTCTGGGAAGTACTTTGAAGATATAGCTCAGAGTTCCCAGTCTGTCAACCGATCTTATGGCTATTTGACTTGGTTGAATGGAAAGACCTCTTACATGCTTCCGCAAAGTCAAACCGTATTTCCTGGAATGTTGATTCCTCAAGCTCCAGCTGATATGTATCAGGCTATGGGTAAAAATGGGCAGTTTTTGATGATTGTTCCTTCAGAAGGTTTGGTGATCATCCGAATGGGTGGTTCTTCTGATAATCTTCCTGTTCCTTTTTTACTGATTAGGGAAATATGGGATCGTTTGAATCCAGTGATTGGGAGGTGAGAACTAAAGAGAAAGAGTCTCTTTAATCAATCAGGATATACTCTTTTATCTTGTCTAAAGTCAGTGGCTTTTCTAAAAAATCAGAGACAACCTTGAATTCTTTTGCCTTCTGTCTATCCAGAAAATCTATGGAGCTTGAGAGAATTACGATTCTATCATTTCTGAGGGGGAAGAATGTTAAATATTTGTCCAAAAACTCCCAACCATTCATAACTGGCATATTGATATCCAAGAGTATGAGGATTCCCTCGTCCTCGGTTAATCGTTCGATTTCAGTCAAAGCTTCTTCACCATCCTGAAATTCTAAGATATTTTTTGAAATGTCCACCTTTCCCAATAATCGCTTGTTGATCAGATTATTGATAGGGTCATCATCTACTAGAAAAATTGCACTGTAATGGGCCATTAATTGGTTTAGAGAAAAAGACTTTTAAAAACTCAGCCAAAATACGATTATTCCGCTTTGCAGAAAAAGGAAAAACCTTTTATTAATGACTTAGACAGTTGAATTTTTGCATATTCCCAAAAAAAAAGAGGTCCTTTTCGGGACCTCTTTGATTTACAGGTTTATAGAATTACATCATTCCACCCATTCCTCCGCCGCCCATTGAAGGCATTGAAGGAGAATCTTCTTTCTTATCAGCTACTACACATTCGGTAGTTAGAAGCAATGCGGCAATTGAAGCAGCATTCTCCAGAGCCAAACGAGTTACTTTGGTAGGATCGATTACACCAGCTTTGAATAGATCTTCGTAAACATCTGTTCTAGCATTATAACCGTAGTTGCCTTTGTTCTCTTTGATTTTGTTGATCACAACGGATGGCTCACCACCAGCATTTGATACGATCGTTCTCAATGGAGACTCGATTGCTTGTCTGATGATGTTGATACCAGTATCTTCATCTTCATTAAGACCTTTCAGGTCGTTCAGGGCTTCTGCAGCTCTTACAAAAGCCACACCACCACCTACTACAACACCTTCTTGTACAGCTGCTCTTGTAGCGTGCAATGCATCATCCACTCGATCTTTTTTCTCTTTCATTTCTACTTCAGTAGCAGCACCGATATATAGGATAGCTACTCCGCCAGATAATTTAGCAAGTCTTTCCTGAAGCTTCTCTCTATCGTAGTCTGAAGTTGTCTTATCGATTTGAGCTTTGATCTCAGCTATTCTTCCTTTGATAGCTCCGGCATCACCAGCACCGTTGACGATTATAGAATTGTCTTTATCGATGTTGATTTTTTCAGCTCTTCCCAACATGTCAGGAGTAGCATTTTCCAATTTAAAGCCTCTTTCTTCAGAGATCACAGTACCACCGGTCAAAATCGCGATGTCTTCCAACATTGCTTTTCTTCGATCACCGAAACCAGGCGCTTTTACGGCCGCGACTTTGAGTGCTCCTCTGATCTTATTCACTACAAGTGTTGCAAGTGCTTCACCGTCTACATCTTCAGAAATGATCAAAAGTGGCTTACCAGTCTGAGCGATAGGCTCAAGTACAGGAAGCAATTCTTTCATAGACGAAATCTTCTTATCGTAAATCAATACATAAGGCTGATCAAGTTCAACCTCCATTTTCTCAGTATTGGTAACGAAATATGGAGAAAGGTATCCTCTGTCAAACTGCATACCTTCTACAGTTTTAACTTCAGTTTCTGTGCCTTTTGCTTCTTCAACAGTGATTACACCGTCTTTACCCACTTTGTCCATCGCATCAGAAATCATTTTACCGATTTCCTCATCGTTGTTTGCAGATACGGTTGCTACTTGAGCGATTTCTTTGGAAGTAGAGATTCCTTTAGAGTTTTCCTTCAATCTAGCCACTACAGCAGCTACTGCCTTGTCAATGCCTCTTTTCAAGTCCATTGGATTAGCTCCTGCTGCAACGTTTTTGATACCGACGTTGAAAATTGATTGTGCCAAAACAGTAGCTGTAGTCGTTCCATCACCTGCATTATCTGCAGTTTTTGAAGCTACTTCTTTTACCAACTGCGCACCCATATTTTCAATGGGCTCGGACAATTCAATTTCTTTCGCTACTGAAACCCCATCTTTTGTGATTGTTGGTGCACCGAATTTTTTATCAATAATGACATTTCTTCCCTTAGGTCCCAATGTCACTTTAACTGCGTCTGCAAGCGCATCAACACCTCTCTTTAATCGGTCTCTTGCGTCTGTGTCGAAAAATAGTTCTTTAGCCATTTTTATTAATTTTTTGGTTTTTTAATTTTTAACTTCTTAGAGTATCGCGAAAATGTCAGCTTCTCTCATGATGAGATACTCACTTCCTTCGACACTTAATTCTGTACCGGAATATTTTCCATAAAGCACAGTATCCCCAACTTTAACAGTCATGGGCTCATCTTTTTTGCCATTACCTACAGCGATCACTGTTCCTTTCTGTGGCTTTTCTTTAGCAGAGTCGGGAATATAAAGTCCAGAAGCGGTCTTTACTTCTGCTTCGGCAGGTTGTACCAAAACTCTGTCTGCTAGAGGTTTGATTTTTACGTTTGACATAGTATGATTTTTTTAAATGATAGATTAAAATGTACACTCCACTTAGCAGTTCCTATGCCATTTGCCAAAAATCAAAAAAGGCTGACAAATCGACGTGCAATAGTTGTCGAAGTGAAAAATATTAGCTTAAAATTTCCAAAAACTTCTGCCAATTTTTCCAGGGCTGTCGTAAAAAATGTCAGGATTATGTAAATTTTAGAAAAGCCGATAGCTATGAAAACACTGCCTAAAAACTGGATGACGGAAGGTCTCATTGATTTTGAATACAAAAAGTATCAGCTATTAGCTTATCTCAAGGAGACTAACAGTCAATTTGAAGATGTCAAAATTTACCCCGCCTTGAGTGACTTGATCGATCATCACCGGGTATTGGAAGAGCTGCATTCTGGAAAATTGGAACTGCATAAGCTATTTCCAAAGAACCTGGAATCAATCGATTTTCAGCGAGCAAAGCTCAACTTTTCCAGTAGGGTGAAATCAGGAGAGGTCATGGAGGAGGTCAGCAAGATTACAACTTTTGCGCTTTCAAAATTTGCAAATCAAATCGAGCAAGGGAAGGGGATCTACGATTATGTGGAGGATCAGCTAGAATTTCACCCAGTTGGAATTATCCCTATATACAATCGAGAAGGTTATGTTTTACTTTCCCAGGGGGCTTCTTCAGATATTCATGCTTTTCGATACAAGGCTAATCTAATCCAAATTGCAGGGGAGAAATTCAGGAGTATTTCCATCTGGCTAATTGGGGTATTTAGAAGATCAATCTTAAATACCCTCGAGAAAATCAAATTGGAACTTGCCAAAGAAATTAAGGAATTGCCTAACCCAGCTACTTGGCGATTGCACAGCAAGCGGGTATTCCCAATTGAAGAGACATTGTTGCCGATTGGAAAGCGACTTTTATTGAAGACGGTCACAGACCAAAGTTAAGTACTCGCTTCTTGCTTATAATTACTCGATTCTTGTGGCTTCAACTTATGCTTAATCTGTTCCATTTGTGCTACTTCTGCTCTTTTGCGATTTACGATCACTTCCTCACTAGGCTTGCCGAAAAGAATTCTCCAGACTTCATTAAAACTATTTGCTTCTCTCAAGTCTTTGACAATATCAACCCATTCGTGAAAAACTAGATAAACCGGATTGTAAGAGGTCACTGGTTTGGTAATTCCATAAGTTGGACGCTCGCCCTCTGGCATGAATGTTCCAAATATTCGATCCCAAATGATAAAAGTAGAACCGTAATTTTTATCCAAGTAGTGGGCATCGCTGCCATGGTGAACTCGGTGATGAGAAGGTGTAGTGAAGAAAAACTCAATAGGCTTCGGTAATTTTTTTATGTATTCGGTATGAATCCAAAACTGATACAAGACAGCTACTTGATGGCAGATAAAAAACACGAATGGATTGAAACCCATAAACATCACCGGGAAGAAAAAGATGATTTTGATATGCTGAGTCCAACTCAATCGAAATGATACTGACAAATTGTATTTGGAAGAATTGTGATGCGTAATGTGCGTCGCCCACCAGAATCGTTGCTCATGTGCGATTCGATGTGCCCAATACCTTGCAAAATCAACTGCAACAAAACAAAGAACAAATGACCACCAAGTCGCCGGTATGGTGAATGGAGAAATATTGTAAAAGAATAAGGCCGACCCGAAAATGAATACTTTAATCAGAGCACTGATACCTGCATTGACCAAACCTATAGTAGAGGCGGCGAAGAAGTCTTTTGTATCATAAGCGTCTTTTTTTTGATACCAACTTATTCCCCACTCGATAAAAACGAGTGAAAACATAATAGGTACGGCCCATAAAATCAAATTTGGCCATTGCTCAAAATTTAAGTCTTCAAGAAGAATAGGTTTCTTATTCATAGTCAGTGTGAAGTTTCTAATAGAAAAAGCAGTTTAAGTACTAAAGGTTCAACTAATGTTAAAACACTTAGACCTAAGATAAACAAAAAAAGCCTGCTCATTAAGGGCAGGCTTCAATTTTTTATTTTAAAAACGACTTTTAGTTCCCACCTGTCGTGTCAGCAGGAGTCTCTTCGGTAGTTGCCGGTATTAAGCTTTCGGTTTCACCAAATGCGGGTGCAACGACTTGTTGCTTTGCATTTTCGATATTTGGAGAAGAGAATTGATTGGACTCTGGATTCGTGTAGAATGCTGATGTCGCTAGGCAAAGTGCTAGAATAGAAATCGCCAGAATCCAAGTTGCTTTTTCCAATACATTTCCGGTACGAGTGACGCCCATTATCTGGGAAGCACTACCTCCGAAAGCAGCACCAGCTCCGCCTTTGGAGTTTTGTCCTAGAATCACTAGGATCAATAATACAGCAAGGATTAGGGTAATTGTGATTAGTACGCTAAACATATAATGGTCGTTATTCTTTCAGTTTTTCAATTAAGTCCGCAAAGTAAGCCCTTTTATCCGGAAATTTCAATATCAATTTCTCATAAATTTCTGTCGCCATTTTGAATTTGCCCTGGCTTGCCAAAATTTTGGCAAAAGACTCAGAAATTAGTTTATCGGAGATTTTGGTGCTTTCTGCAGCTAAATTCGTGTTATTTTGATTCGCTTCAATTTCCTTTATAGTAGCCAGTTTGATTGATTTTTTGCTGAAGGCCTTAATCAAATCGATCTGTTCTTTCTTCTTTTCATCTAAAATCTCCTTCTTCTCTTTCCTCTTTATTGTTTCTAGCAAATCGTCTGGAGGGCTTTGACGTCTGACTCTCGATTTTGCCTCAGGCATGCCATTCTTCTCACTTGTTTCTTGAGAAATTCCTTTTAAACCTTCATCAAGTTTTTTGAGCTTTTTTGTTTGCTCAGCCATACTAGGCTCTTTTGCTTTAGATTCGGGTAATAAATCTTCCTCTGTTAGCTTGTTTGAATTGTTGGGTTGGTCGGATACCGATGTTTCAATAAAATTCTTGAGCCAAATTCGATCCGGACTTGTTACTGCTGCTTGGCTCAAAGAGGGATTATAGGAATCCCCATTTTTCAGATATTCATATCGGGCAGCCAATACATGAGAAAGCTGAAAATAAGGAAAATTGCTTTGAACTTTCTTCAATTGGAGTACTTCATTTTTCTCCAAAAAGTCAGCGTGTTGGATAAGTTCCAGAAATTGAGATGCGTTCACTTAGTCTTGTTTTGGTGATGAAGTTAACAATTTACCAGTTAGCCACAGTAGCCGTGAAGATATCTTGAATGATAATTTCGAAAATCTCTTCCACTAATTGATTTTCAACATCAAGCAGGGTTGTAACCCGAGGATCGTAATCTTGGAAAAAAGAAAAGGTCTGTTTTAGATTTTCCTCCTCATTGGTCAAGTTGATGTACTCAACTTCGATACTTATGGTAAGCCGCATCTGACCGGCACGGTCCGGGAGATTTGGATCATTGCTGGTTACCACCGCCTGAGGTGTAAGAGTGTATCGGTTGATCGCTCCGATAAATTGCAGGTCACCATTTGTCCGGACTAGTTCAAGCGAGGTATTTCGCTGATAATACTCTTTCAAGGCTTCAGTAAATCGCTGCTCCATATTGGCTGGCCCTGCACCCGCATCATTGAAAAAATTGTCTACCGAAAAGGTTTTGACCAGCTCGTAATTGATATTGGTTCCTGTGAAGCTATACTTGGCAGAACAGCTTTGAAATAATAAAAAGGCCAATCCAAGAAAGGGAACCAGAAGTTTATTGGTCAATTTCATATTGTTTGATTTTTCGATAGAGTGTTCGTTCACTGATTCCTAGATCACTTGCTGCATATTTTCGCTTATTATTATGCTTTCGAAGTGCTCTTAAGATCATTTCCTTTTCCTTTTTCTCAAGAGAAAGTGAATTATCATCCTCCTCGTGGAGGATATCCTCTATTACATCATCTTGATAGTCTTCTGAGTTACCTGAATTATTCTTCTTCGGATCTATTACGAGCGGAACAGAGTAATTGCTTGAAGGCTCTGGGGTTTCTTTTGTCGCAAATGTAGTGTCCATATCCTCAAATAAGCTTTGATGTTTTTGCATAATGGAGGTATTTAGCCCATTAGCATTGTAGCTATCCAAGACCAGTTTTTTGAGCTCATTCATATCTCGCTTCATATCAAAAAGCACTTTATAAAGAATATCTCGCTCTGAATAATCTGAGCTTTCTTTCCCACCCGCCATACTTTGAAGTGTCATTGGAAGTTGGCTCTGCTCGCGAGGTAAATATTTCGCTAAGGTCTGAGTGTCCACTTCTCGATTCTCTTCTAAAAGGGAGATTTGCTCTGCGAGATTTTTAAGCTGTCTGATATTTCCTGGGAAAGAATACCGCATCAGCAGCATTTGTGCTTCCCGATCTAGCATAATAGGTTTAACGTGGTATTTTTCCGAAAAATCAGAAGTGAATTTCCTAAATAAAAGTACTACATCTTCTCCTCGCTCACGAAGCGGCGGGACGAAAATTGGGACGGTATTCAAGCGATAGTAGAGGTCCTCTCGGAATCTTCCTTTTTCAACAGCTTTGAGCAAGTTGACATTGGTCGCAGTGATTACACGCACGTTTGTCTTCAAGACTTTGGAAGATCCTACTTTGATAAATTCTCCATTCTCCAATACTCTTAGCAGACGAGCTTGCGTGCCAAGAGGCAGTTCGCCGATTTCATCCAAAAAGATGGAACCACCATCTGTTACTTCAAAATATCCTTTTCGGGCTTCATGTGCTCCTGTAAAAGAACCTTTTTCATGGCCGAAAAGCTCTGAGTCTATCGTCCCTTCAGGAATTGCACCGCAGTTGATGGCGATGAATTTCCCGTGTTTTCGTTGACTCAAGGAATGAATAATCTTCGAAAAACTTTCCTTCCCCGATCCGCTTTCTCCAGTGATGAGTACGGTCATATCAGTTGGAGATGCTTGCATCGCGACTTGAATCGCATGATTCAACAGCGGGCTACTTCCTATGATCCCAAATCGCTGTTTGACAGTTTGGATTTCTGAGGCAGTATTCATAACTGAGCTGGATTTACTTCTAGAACTTCGCCGAATAGCGTTGCTGGCGTACAGTCAATGATTCGGACTTTCAGGTAATCTCCCTTTTTGTAGTTACCAGTAGGTACAATTACCATCTTATTGGCAGAATTTCGACCTTTCAAATCGGAATCGGACTTTTTAGAAGTTCCTTCTAAAAGGATTACTTGCTCTTTTCCTAGGTCAAGTTTATTTCGTTCAAAAGCAATTTCGCTTTGTTTGGAGATCACTTCAGCAAGCCTTCTTTTTTTAACTTCCAATGGAATATCATCGGCGTATTTTTTCGCTGCCAAGGTTCCTGGTCGCTCTGAATAATAATACATATACGAAAAATCATATTTCACCAGATCCATCAAGGTCAAGGTATCTTGGTGTTCTGGCTCTGTCTCTGAGCAGAATCCAGTAATCATATCTGAAGAGATGCCACATTCCTCACCTAGAATTTCTCTGATTTTTGACACTCGCTCTAAATACCACGCTCTATCATAGGTTCTGTTCATCAGCTCGAGAACTCTCGAATTCCCGCTTTGAACAGGTAAGTGGATGTATTTGCAAATATTGTCATACTTCTTAATTGTATGAAGCACATCATCAGTGATGTCTTTTGGATGAGAAGTAGAAAATCGAACCCGTAGCATTGGGCTTACTTGAGCTACCATTTCCAATAAATTGGCAAAATTGATCACTTCCGCATTTTCATCTTCTTTTTTATTCAGCCTTGCTTTGTTGTTTTCCTCCGATGACCATTTGTAGCTATCTACATTTTGACCTAAAAGGGTGACTTCTTTGTAACCAAGATCAACTAATTCCTGCGCTTCCTTAACGATAGAAAAAGGATCTCGACTCCGCTCTCTACCTCTGGTAAATGGAACCACGCAGAAAGAGCACATATTGTCGCAGCCACGCATGATCGAAATGAATGCGGATACACCATTTGAGTTTAGCCGGACTGGGGAAATATCTGCGTAAGTTTCCTCTTTGGAAAGGAAGGTGTTGACCGCTTTTTGGCCATCTTCTGCAATATTTATAAGGTTTGGAAGATCTCGATAGGCATCTGGGCCTACGACTAGATCTACGGCTTTTTCCTCCTCAAGAAGCTTTTCTTTCAATCGCTCTGCCATGCAACCCAACACACCAATAGTTATCTCTGGGCGCTTACGTTTTGCTTTATTGAAGACAGTCAGTCGCTTTCGGACCGTGAGCTCAGCTTTTTCTCGAATAGAGCAGGTATTTAAAAAAATAACATCCGCCTCAAAGAAATCGGAAGTGGTATCAAAGCCATTATTCTTCATGATGGAAGCCACTATTTCAGAATCTGAAAAATTCATCGCGCAGCCATAGCTTTCGATGTAAAGCTTTTTGGACTTACCGGTTGATTCTGTTTGAGTAGTTTTGAAATCACATGCTAATGCCTCCTCAACAGGAAGTATATCAATATCTTTGATCAAATTCTCCATTTGTAATTCTTGTATTGGGTTGCGAAATTAAGAAAACGCGGACAAAATGGCAGAAGTATAGGTATTTATTTCAAGCTTGAATCAGCCGAA
>JBBQDY010000091.1:0-10084 GCA_038320155.1 Cytophagales bacterium | reverse complement strand
GATGGGTACACCATCGATCACGATTAGCGCCTGATTATTACTGCTCAAAGAATTTTCCCCCCGAATGATTATTCGCGCCGATGAGCCGACTCCTGATGAACCGTTGGTTACTTGAACCCCTGCTACCTGCCCGGAAAGCGAATTGATCAGGTTGGTTTGAGGCACGTCTGTAAGTTCGCGAGAACCTACTTTATATACCGAAGATGAAAGCGATTGTCGCTGTCGTTCCACTCCAAGTGCTGTGATCACGAACTCTTCTAAATTTTCTGTTGATTCCAAAAGCACAATTTCCAGCAAAGCCATGGTTGGATCTGCAGCAATTTGCTGGGTTGCAAAACCGATAAAACTTACGGTCAAGGTAAATTGCTTGGTAGTAGGAATTAGATTGAATTTTCCATTTTGATCAGTGATTGCAATGTTTCTGACGCCATTCTCAGTAACTGTTGCACCTGGAATAGGAGATCCATCGATGTCCAAAACAGTGCCCTGAATGGATCTTTCTTGGGCCTTGATTTGCCCAATATTCATTATAATTAGTAGTATAAATATATATTTCATATAGAATTTTTTACAAGGTAATAGACATGAACAAGTCCTTGAAACTGGCTCAGGGGCTCATTCAGAAAGGGTGTTAGCTAAAGAATTAGCAGAAAATGAAGAGTTAAATAAATGCGGGTGGGGCTCGCAAAGGATGATCCTGATGGGTCAGTGTAGGATTGAAAAAAGGAATTTTAGATATGATATAATCTCGGATACTTAGAAGTATTCGGATAAAAAGATTTTGAAAAAAACCGCTGGTGGTTTGCCGGGCTGATCTTGAAAATGACTTGAAATCGTCAATGTCTATCAATTCTTCTAATTGGAAGACTTCCTGCTCAGCAACTTTTAAATAAGCATTCAATGCATCATGAAGCTGATTAGTGTTCCAGGGAAGATTGGCAAAGGAAGCTGGGTCAAAAGATTCCCGATGAATTGCAATCAAATAATCTCCACCATCCTGAGTAGGACCCAGCACGGACTGGTGATTGGCTGACTGGGTTGCTGCAATCTGAATATGGGATTCATTTAGTCCAGGGATGTCATTTCCAATAGAAATAACGAAATCGTAGCCTTGCTCGAATATAGACTTAAAAGCATTTGAGTACCGGGTTCCAAAAGTGTTTCCAGGTACCTCGTGATCGTAAATCCAAATGCAGTCAATGTTTGATTTCTCGCAGATTACCTGAGTGTGCTGATTAAGTTGTTCAAAAAGCTGATAAGATTTCTTTCCGTTTTTCGAACCAAAAAGTTGTTTTTGCTTGGCCTGAATGCAGGGAGTCTTCCCATATACCATTAGGGCTATTTTACTTTCTGTTGCTATATCAATTGAAAATTGAGTTTTCATTAGAGGGAAAATCGAGCTTTTAGAAAGCGGAATAGGTCAATTCTTAAGTAATTGAAAGTGTCAACTCTTAAATAAATCAGTTGTTTGAAAAGGAACTTCTGATTTTTGAGAGCTGATCTAAGGTACGAAGTGAGACTTTATCTTGGATTTAAGATATTTTAAGTTTTATGTTTTTCATCAAATTCACTGAGCGAAAATCTACTTTGAGAAAGCTAGTTAGCCTCCGGAAAAGTAGTAAAATTTAAAGAATCAAAAAGTCACGGAGGCGTCAGTTGGTGGATAAGCACTTATTTACTTTGGAGATGCAGATTGATGCAATAACCTTATCGGCTTTGCTTTTATGGACGGAAGAAGGAAGACCGAAGCAAACCAGAATTCAATGTTTCTTAAAAAGTATAAAAACAAAAAAGCCTTAGATTTCGCTAAGGCTTTAAGCGGAATCGCCTGTCCCGATTTTTCCGGGAGACGGGACTCGTTGCGACACCAGTAGGGAACCGCGTCCATTTGCGTGACAGGCCATACTAGTTAGTTTTAGAATAAGTTTGGGGATTTGGCAAAAAGTCTAGAAAACAAAAAAGCCTTAGATTTCTCTAAGGCTTTAAGCGGAATGGACGGGACTCGAACCCGCGACCTCCTGCGTGACAGGCAGGCATTCTAACCAGCTGAACTACCACTCCATTCTCTTTTTGTAGCCTAGGCAGGCTCCCGATAGCTATCGGGATTCCAGCTAAAGGACTACTCAATATCTTTAAGGTTTGACCCTATTGTTATCTTTTCAGATGCCCTTCTCGTTTGAAGTGATGCAAAGGTAGGTATTTCGATATTTCTCGCAATACCCTACCTGAATATTTTTCAGTCAATAAGCTTATGTGTTTACTATTCAGGTAAATAATTTTCATCAGCCTGAATTTCCCTTCTATTCTCAAGAAGGGTTTTTCTCGAAGGGATATTTCTTATCTTTGTTCTTCGCAAAAAACACCCATATGGTTTTAGAATTTGAAAAACCCATCGCTGATTTGGAGCAAAAACTCCAAGAAATGAAAGAGTTGGCAAAGGGCAGAAATATTGATTTAAGTTCAGACATTGAATCGCTCGAAGAAAAAATATTAGCCTTGAAGAAAGAAACTTTTCAAAATCTGACTCGCTGGCAGCGAGTACAGCTTTCCCGACACGCAGATCGACCTTACGCTCTAGATTACATCTATGAGATTACTAAAGATTTTGTGGAGTTGCATGGAGATCGAAACGTGAAGGATGATAAAGCAATGATTGGAGGTCTTGGTGATATTGACGGCCGAACCGTGATGTTTATCGGTCAGCAGAAAGGCCGAAATACCAAACAGCGTCAAGAGCGTAATTTTGGAATGGCTAATCCTGAAGGCTATCGAAAGGCGCTTCGTCTAATGAAAATGGCCGAGAAGTTTGGTAAACCAATCGTTACCCTAATTGATACTCCTGGTGCATTTCCTGGATTGGAAGCTGAGGAAAGAGGACAGGGTGAGGCAATTGCCAGAAACCTTAAAGAGATGTTTATGCTCAAAGTCCCGGTGATTTGTATTATTATCGGTGAGGGCGCATCTGGTGGAGCTTTAGGTATTGCGATTGGAGATCGGGTTTTCATGCTAGAGAATACTTGGTATTCCGTGATCTCTCCTGAATCTTGCTCGTCTATTCTCTGGAGATCTTGGGATTATAAGGAACAGGCAGCCGAAGCCTTAAAGCTTACTGCCATGGATATGAAAGGCAATGGCTTGATAGATGGAATTATTCCTGAGCCCCTAGGTGGAGCACATCGCAATATGAAATGGATGGCAGGAACCATCAAAGATGCCATCATCCAAGCTTTGAAAGAATTAGATAAAGTGAAGCCTGAGAAGCGTATTGATCAGCGAATCGATAAATTCTGCGCTATGGGCGTAGTAGTAGAATAAAAAAATATAAACCCGGACTTTCATCAAGCCCGGGCTTTTTTCTTGATAGAAAATGGAATTGTACACAGTAAATACAGGTTTTTTCAAATTGGATGGAGGAGCGATGTTTGGAGTAATACCCAAGTCGCTTTGGTCAAGGACCAACCCAGCCGATGAGAATAATCTTTGTACTTGGGCGATGCGCTCGCTTCTAGTTGTTTCTGGAGATCGGATTATTCTTATTGACAATGGGATAGGAGATAAGCAAGACGCAAAATTTTTCTCGCATTATTATCTTCATGGAGAAGATTCTTTGGATAAAAATCTGCGAAAATTAGGAGTTAGCCCAACTCAGATTACTGATAATTTCTTGACTCACCTTCATTTCGACCACTGCGGTGGAGGGGTGAAATATGGTTCTCATGGTCAATTTGAATTAACTTTTCCCAGGGCAACTTATTGGAGTAATGAAGATCATTGGAACTGGGCAACAGTTCCCAATCCCCGAGAGAAAGCATCTTTCCTTTCGGATAATATTTTACCGATGAAGGAAATTGGTCAGCTAGAATTTTTGAATTTGAATTCTAAAAGCTTTCTGCCTGATTTTGATTTCATTACTGCTGACGGTCATACCGATAAGCAGATGCTTCCTAAAATTCAGTATAAGGGAAAAACAGTTGTCTTTATGGCTGATTTGCTTCCTTCGGTTGGCCATATTCCATTACCATACGTGATGGGCTATGACACAAGGCCTTTGATGACCATGGATGAAAAAGCTAAATTCTTGGAAGAGGCCGCTCGCGAGGAGTATATCTTGTTTTTAGAGCACGATGGAGAAAATGAATGCTGTACTGTGAAAATGACAGATAGAGGCGTAAGAATAGATCAAACTTTCAGACTGGATGAAATCTAAATTAAAAATAGGAGTAGCCCTTTCGGGTGGAGGAGTAAGAGGGATTTCTCATTTGGGAGTATTGAAAGCACTTGGAGAAGTCGGGATTGTTCCCACAAAAGTATCCGGTACTTCTGCCGGTGCGATTGTCGGAGCTATGTATTGTCAAGGTTATTTGCCAGAGGAGATTTTAAAGATTATTGTTGAAACGAATTATTTCAAGTTCATGCGCCCAGCGATTTCCCTTACGGGGATTCTAAAAATGGATGCGATGCAAAGTCTCTTCAAAATTTACCTTGCTCATGATGACTTTGCGCAGCTAAAAACCCCGCTATCAGTAGCAGCCACGGATATCAAAAAAGGCAAAGCGATTTACTTTTCAGAGGGAGAATTGATTAAACCGGTTATGGCTTCTTCTTGTATTCCCGGGATGTTTGATCCCATTGTGATCGGAACTCGCTACCTAGTAGATGGTGGAGTCCTCAATAATTTACCGGTAGAGCCTTTAGAGGGATTCTGCGATTACGTAATCGGTGTAAATTGTAATCAGCTTCCGGAAGAAACTAATATTCGAAACATGAAAAATCTGATTGAGCGATCAGTGATTATGGCAATGAATTATAATGTCTACAGCCGAAAGGCTAAATGCGATTACTTCATAGAAGCTCCGGGCTTAGGAAAATATGGGGTTTTTGACATCAAAAAAGCCTCCGAATTATTTCAGGCTGGTTATGATCAGGCGATGAGAGTGATTGAAGAAAACCCAACTTTGCAAGAATTAGGAACCAAATCCCAAACGGTTTCAGCTCAATGATGAAAGAATTATCTCGATTTTTATTTTGGATTACAGGCTGGACACTCGTAGGAGGATGGCCGAAAGGAGTGAAGAATGCCGTTTTGATTGCTATCCCTCATACTTCAAATTGGGATTTACTGTATGCCAGAGCTGCGTTTTTCCTGATGGACGTTCCAGTAAAATTCACCATCAAAAAAGAGGCGATGGTTGGGCCATTTGGATGGATTCTTTCTGGTTTTGGAGCGATTGCTATCGATCGTAAGCGAATCCCCGGTGGCAGAAAGCAAACTTATACAGAGGCCATGATCGGAATGCTCAAAAACCGCGAAGATCTAGTGATCATGGTGACTCCAGAAGGGACACGGAAAGCCGTGAAGAAATGGAAAACGGGTTTTTACCATATTGCCCTAGGCGCAGGAGTGCCGGTTGTCGTGGGATTTTTAGATTACAAAAAGAAGGAAGCCGGAATTGGACCTCATATTTTCCCTGATGGAAATATGGACGAGCAGATCGAGGAACTGAAAGTTTTTGGCCGTTCGGTGAGTGGAAGGCATCCGGAGAATGGAATTATTTAGAAAGTCAGAAAGCTGAAATCAGAAGTCTAAAAATAGATCAAAAGCTCAAATTGAGCTTGCCATCTACAGGTTTGGAAAGCTGAAAAACCAAGTCAAAAAATCTAATTTGTAAATATTACCACTACCAACAAACGTCAGAAGCTATCGATAGTCTACTAAATCGAACAGCTTAAACCCGAAATCCTGTTTTATTTCACTTTCTAGGTTTGAGAAGCAAAGGGTCTTTAGAATCTGAAATAATTTGATCTCGATTCATCAATTGAGGGCGATATCCACCATTCACGTACAATTTAGCCTGATTTGAATAATGCTTGCTAAATCGGTTTCCGCTTTGCCCGGTTGGAAGTACAGAAATCGAATTTTCCACTTCATCGAAATCTAGAATAATCCGCATCGCAGGGCCTGAAGTGACTTTGTAGATTCCTTCTCCATTAAGTTTAAATGCCAGTTTATTGACACCCTCGGCATTCGCTTTCAAAGTTGCAGTTTTCACATTGAAAATTTTATCCAAGGGCTTCTGAGCGCCAAGCGGATGGGGATGCTCTGAGATGATTGTTTTTTCCCAATTCCAATTTTTCCAATTAGCTCCCAATTGAATTTTTAATTCCTCTAAGCTTTGCGCTAGTGCCAAGTCAATTATTTCTGATTTTGATTCCACAGTCGGAGTTTTGGCATTATCCCACCATGGATTTTGCTCAGCTTTCAAAAATCCAGCGGTGCTCCGAATCATGAAAAATGTTTCCAGATAGGTAGAAAAAGTATTCTTTCCTAGCTCATCTTCCATTGCCAGACGAAGCGTGTGATAGAGCCACTTATAATAAAGGGTAGGTTCCACCTGAGCTACTTCATGATTTCCCTTCCAGGTGTTTAGAAGCTCAAGTAGCTCAGCATGCTCCGAATATTTTTCAAGATTGATTTGAGACAGGAGAACTTTGGCATTCGCAGGATGAGTCGTATTAATGGTTTCGTTTTGTAGTTCCTTAATAGATTCGGTATCCCAATCATTTTTTGGTTCCAGCGTCTCAGCAATGCGATGATAGCGATCGCCGGGATAATAATATCCTGGGAAAAAGATTCCATTTCTCATGGTATCGGGCTGATTATTGGCTGAGATCACAAATCCGGAAGTTGGATTAATGCTTTGTGGGTTATCGGTGAATGGATACCAACCTTTGGATAGTGTTTCTGGATCATTTCCATCCGCGATCAATTTCGAATTGACTTTATCGGACCGAATAGGAAGTTTTGCAGCAGCCCACCAAGCAATATTGCCTGCACTGTCGCCATACATGATATTTAGGCCTGGTGCATGGATCAATGTTGCGGCATCCGCTACTTCTTGCATGGATTTAGCATGATTCATTTTATAGGTAGCTTCCAATGCTTGGGTTGGCTGCATGGTATAAACCCACCAAGAAGCAACTGCATTTGGAGTTAGTGCAGCGATTTCTGGGACTACCTCATTTAGAATTGGACCATGAATGGTTGATCTGATTTCTAGCGTAACAGCATCTTGTCCTTTTACAGAAATAGTTTCTTTCCTTTTTGTAAAAGGGTAGGTGACTTCGCCGACTAAATATAAATTTGGATCATCAGACTTTGCTTTGACTTCGAAAAAATCCTGATCATCGTTTTCAAACATGGTCAAACCGATGCTCTGGTTTTTGGTATGCCCAACTAATCCAAATGGCATTCCAGCCAAATGATTCCCATAATAGCTATGTCCAGGATATTCCAAATGTGCCTCATACCAAACCGAAGGAGAAGCAAAACCGATGTGCGTATCGTTAAGGAAAAGTACTTTACCGCTTTTGGTTTTGGATCCGGCGATTACCCAAGCATTGGAACCTTCTAGCGCAGGAACCGGAAGTTTTTCCAAGAGGCTAATTAATGATTTTTGAACGCTTGTGTCACTCTTTAAAGAGTCAGGGTAAAAGTTTGGAATGAGGTGATGCGAAGGAAGTGTTTGGACGGAGAGCACTTCTAAATAAGGAGCGCCAAGTTCACGGGCAATTTTGGAAATCAAAGGGTCAGTTTTAACCGCAATGGCAAAAGAAAAAGCCATGTAGCCCGTGATGGCATGGATATCGGTGATGGTAAATTCTCGTGGTTTTTCGCCAAGAAGGGTATATTCCATTGGCAGATTGCCTTCTGCAATAAATTGATTTACCCCTGCGATATAGGCTTCTGTGGCATTTTTCCATGGAGCATCGGGTTGAGCCTTATAGAATTCGGTACTTTCAATTGCATGATTAGGAATTCCGAGGGTTCTAAAAAATTTATCGATCTCCAAAAGATTTGGACCAAGAAATTCGGCAAGTGTTCCTGTGCCCACTCGGCGCATCATTTCCATTTGAAATAATCGATCCTGTGCATGCACAAAGCCTAAGGAAAAATAGGCATCTGCTTCATTTTCAGCATAGATATGTGGGACTCCGTAGGCATCAAACAGAACTTCAGTCTCACTTTGAATTCCATCTAACGTGAATTCCCCACTATATTTCGGAGAATGAAAGTAGACAAAAGTCAATAATGAAATAATCAGAAGCAGAGTAAAAGCACCAATAACCGTAGTAATTTTTTTCATATAAGAATTTTGAAAAGTAGGCCAATGCCATCTCAAACAAAGTTAATCTTAATCGTCTTATTCATGCTTTATGGATTAAATTAGAGTTAAAATTAAAATTATTGATGAAAACTTTCACTTTAAGTTTACCTGATTCCTTCGAAATGGGAAGTTTTGAACTAAAAATGACGCTTGCTTCAAAATTGTATGAGGATGGGAAGCTTTCCCTAGCTCAAGCCGCACAATTGGTTGACCTTTCAAAATCTGCATTTATGGAAATTTTAAAGGATTATGCAGTCTCAGTAATTAATCACCCAGCTGAAGACCTTGAAAATGATCTAGAAAATGCGAGGAAGCATAATATCTGATTCGAGTTGTTTAATCCTATTGAATAAAATAGGCGAATTAAGACTTCTTGCAGATGTTTTTGAGACTGTTATTATCACCCAAGCTATAGCAAATGAATATTCTGATCATGTACCAGATTGGATTCAAATCAGAAATCCAGAAAATACGGACCTTCAAAAAGCAATAGAGCTGAATTTGGATAAAGGCGAATCTAGTGCCATTGCATTTTCCTTTGAAATATCATATCCACTTTTAATTCTCGATGATTTAAAAGCGAGAAAATATGCTTCTAAGTTAGGAATCAGTTATACCGGAACTTTGGGAGTTATATTGTTAGGAAAAGAAAAAGAAAAAATCCATTCAGTAAAGTCAATTCTAAAAAAATCAGAAATACTGATTTCAGAATTTCTGAATCACTTGAAAATAAGATGTTAGAACTCTCCGGAGAGTTTTAAACCTCAACCGCATCCAAAATCACTCGACAAGCCTCTCTAATTTCTGACTCTGTGATAATCAAAGGAGGTGCAATCCGCATGGAGTCGTCACAAAATAAAAACCAATCGGTAATCACGCCCAGTTCGATCGCTTTATCAATAATTGGTTTCAGCACTTCAAATGATTCGAATTCCACAGCCATCATCAGCCCTTTATTCCGGATTCCTTTGATTTTCGGATGTACAAGAAGGCTTTTAAAAAGATTTGCCTTTGACTCCACTTCTGCGATCAGGTTTTCTTCCTGAAGAATATGGATAGTGGCAAGTGAAGCAGCAGCGCTGACCGGATGGCCTCCAAACGTGGTAATATGGCCGAGTAGAGGATTATTTTTGAAAACAGCCATCACATCCTTATTTGCAATGAAAGCCCCAATTGGCATTCCGCCGCCCATTCCTTTGGCACAAACGACCATATCGGGGATGATGTCAAAATGCTCAAAGGCCCAAAACTTACCCGTTCTCCCAAATCCAGCTTGAATTTCGTCCAAAATCAACAAGGTTCCTGTTTCATCGCATCTTTGCCTTAGCGCTTTGAAGTAGTTGGTGCAGGAAACTCGAATTCCAGCCTCACCCTGAATGGTCTCGACGATCATTGCTGCCGTATCGGAATTAATTTTCTCCAAATCTGAGAAGCTTCCATAATGGATATGAGAAATACCCGGCAGGAGTGGGCGGTAGGCGCGTTTGAAGATTTCATTTCCTCCCACACTAAGTGAGCCGGCCGAACTCCCATGATAGGCATCCACACAAGAAATTAAATTTGGTCTTCCAGTATAGCGCTTCGCTAATTTAATCGCGCCCTCGATCGCCTCTGAACCACTGTTGACCAAATACACATTATCCAAATGATCGGGAAGCGTATCAGTTAGCGCTTTTGCCAGTAAGGTTTGAGGAGTCTGCACATACTCTCCATAGACCATCAGGTGCAGGTATTTATCCAATTGTTGATGAATTGCTTCCAGCACCTTCGGGTGTCGGTGGCCAACGTTGCTGACCCCGATTCCTGCAATTAAATCGACGTACTTTTCTCCATTTGGTCCATAAAGATAGATTCCTTCCGCTTTTTCCACTTCAATCATCAATGGAAAGTCTGTGGTCTGTGCCAAATGAGCTAAGAAA
>JBBQDY010000090.1:0-10139 GCA_038320155.1 Cytophagales bacterium | reverse complement strand
TGGCTTCAATATTTTGAAAAAACACCATCACCTGAGCAGCCAATTGCTGATAGGACGTGTAATCCTCTTTAGAAAGTAATGACATTGAATAGGTTTCTATGGGTCCAAGCAAATACTCGATGACTTCTCCATGATGCCGGTCAAGCAATAACAAGGTTTGATAATAATAAGGTAGCTGATGAAAATTATTTTGGATATTATTCATTTTGACACGAGTAAACAACGTCAGATTACAAGCCCAATCCCATTCTGATTCTACAGTTATACAACACGGGGATAATCTCAATTCCATATTTTCAAGATAATTTTCAGATTGGAAAACATGGTTAGCACGATCAATTGCTTCTACCCCAATCTCCCAAATAAGGTCATCAGAAGGTAAGGATTGGATTATCCTCAATTTTTCCTTTTCAAACTCAAAGACATCTGTTAAAAGCGCAATTAAATTTGAATTGCTCATATTCTGCTTCAAATAAGCGAGGCTCTGAACAATCGTAAGCTTTCTCGGATCCAATTCTAATTGCTCTTGGTCACAAATAGAGGCTATGATTTGTTTCGTCCTGTAAAATTTCTCCTCATCTGATTTCTCTAAAAACATTCGGGTAAAATTTGAGTATTTGGACCCCAAACCTATAGAATCTACCGCTGAACTTGAATTTGCTTGATCTTCGAAGAGCTTCATGATTCGATCGTAGTATGCTGGATAGTCTATCCGCAACCTATTGGCCAGCTGATCGCATACCCAACCATTTTTCTTATAATCACCCAAGGCATGGATAAAAGGGGTATTATTTGGCAAATAGTGGAAGTTACAAAACCCTTCAAAAAAAGAAGGATCATAAACAGTATCGAACAAGTACTTTACTTCTATGTCCAAATCATTGCTCAAACAATGGAAGATATATTGCTCTACCACTGCATTAAAATTGACAAGTTGCCCAGCTGTGAGTTGTGCTATGCTGTATTTGTTCTCTGATACAAACTTCTGAACAAGTTTGTAATACTTGGAAAAGAACGGGTAGTTATTGCCTCCCAAAATACCTGCATTGCTTGCTTGAATCGGTATGGAACTTTCAATCTGTTTTTTGATGGGTAAAGGAACAAAATCAAAGGTATCATTCACTAGCCTAACCAGTTCTTTATAGTAGTCAAAGTCCTGCTCAATATTCTGAGCAATTAGATCTCCTGACAAAAGTTCAATCGGAAATGGTTTGAAAACATAGACATCTCCATCCACGTTTAAGAAGGGTTCGTCATGAAGCGTGTAGGAATAAATTTTTTTCATAACCCACAATCTCGGATCCGCATCAAAATCCAAATCATCCAATTCTATCCTAACATTCTTATAAGGTAGTTTGAGCTGGTCTATCAAAAGTTCTTTTCCCCTTGTATCTGTAATCAGTTCTACGTTTGAGTGAAATTTATTCAATTGAAGGCAACTGAGCGCCCAGCTCATTAAATGGTATTTTGCGCTGCACCACCCAAACGGCGCTTCCAACCCATTTTTACCGGCATCAATCCAGAAAGTCTGTACAAATTTCATCTGTTCAAAGTTTATTGATCAATTGTCAGATGAAACCTCGCCTTTTTAACTGGACTGCTAAATTTGATTTTTTCTTTGGGCTAGGTTTCATATCAGTTAACAATCAATGACCTAAACTTGAAAAAAAGTCTTTCTGCTACACTTAATTCTTCCGTGATGATTTCCGCATTTCCCAGCAATTCCTGATTAAAGGGAATTTCCCTTTTGTAAGAGGTAGTCGTACCCATGGGAAGGCTGGCATAAATCAGATAATTAAATTCATCGTCGGGTGAGACAGATATGCTCGATATTTCGCCAACTAAAGCACCAAATTGCTGAAATGGGTAATTATCGAGCTTAATCAATACTTTTTGACCAACTTTTACCTTTCCTGCATTTTGAGAAGGAATCTTCATCGCACTCAGCAACTCTGCTTTGTTTAGCGGAAGCACTGTAAAGATCAACTCTCCCGTGGCTACTTGTTGATTGGCTCCCCAAACTTTTTGAAAGCTCACCACCCCTGCCGTAGAAGACTTCAGGAGGTAGCTATACTCCCAATCTCTGAGGTTCCGTTTTAAATTTTGATAGGACTGAATGAGATTCTTCAAGGTTCGAGTTTCCTCCTCCTGCTTATCTATTATTGCGATACGTTTGGTTTGGCTGGCTAGGCTCAAGGCTTCCTGCATCTGGGATATGGTAATAAGCATGTTGTTCACCTGCTCTTGCATTTGAAGGTATTCCATTTCTTTTGCTTCAAAGTCCTTATTCGCAATTACCCCTTGAGCATGAAGATCCTTCGTTCGATTGTAGTCAATCTGAAAAAGAGCCAATCTGCGCTCCAATAGGTCTTTTTGTGCGATCTGACTTTCCATTCGGCTTTTAACCTCCTCCAGAGACCGCTGGCTACTGAGCAGACGACTTTCGTAGGGCTGCAATTCACGTTGCAGCTGATACTCCATATAATTTCTTTCAAAATCCAAGTAAGAAACTGCGATCTCCCCTAAAACCAATTTGGAAAGGGAATCTATAGGGAAGGTATAGTCGCTTTCTTTCCCAAAAACTTCATGCTCCAAAGTTGACTTCAGTTGTAAAATATCATCCAGATTCGCTGTACTCTTGATTCCCCCTAGGATCTGTCCTTCTTGCACTTGAGCTACGTTCGCTACAAACAGTTTTTCAATCTGCCCGGAGGATCGTGCGACGACACGTTCTGTAGGTTCTTTGGTAGTCACCAATGCTTTTGCTTGGACAAAATCCGGATACTTTATCAGAAAGGACAATAGGATAATCATGGAAGTAAGAATGAAAACCAAAGTGATGCCCCAGCGGATCAACCAAGCTGGCGGGGTGGCAATGATCTCTTGAACTTCCTCAGACCGAAGATTCAAGTTGTCGTTATATGTGCGTGGTTCGGGCATGTTCAGTTTACATTAAGATTTTCCAGTTCCAATTGGTTTTTCACCAAATCATAATACGCCCCTTTTAAATAAACCAGTTGCGCATGGGTACCCTGCTCCACTATTTTTCCTTGGTCGATGACCACGATTTGATCAGCGTTCTTTACTGTACTCAACCGATGAGCAATGACGAATACAGTCTTCCCCTTTAAAAAATGGTTTAGGTTTTCCATGACGATGCGTTCGTTTCTGGCATCGAGTGCAGAGGTCGCCTCATCAAAGAACAAGATTTCCGGATCCTTATAAACCGCACGCGCAATGAACAACCGCTGCTTTTGCCCTGTGCTCATTCCGACACCTTCATTGCCGATTTTGGTATTGAACCCAAGAGGCAAAGACTGGATATAATCGAGGATATTAGCGATCCGGGCAGCTTTTATTAACCTTTCTTGATCTATGCTATCTTGTCCGACTGCGATATTTGCGGCAATGGTATCGTTGAATACGTAGCCTTCTTGCATCACTACGCCACAATGGTCTCGCCAGCTTCTGGCAGCAATCATTTTCAGATCATGGTTGCCATAAAGGATCTCTCCTTTGGATGGCTCATAGAATTTCAATAACAATTTCATCAGCGTGGTCTTTCCGCTTCCGCTGGCTCCAACTATAGCCGTCACCTTGTTTGCAGGTATATTCAAGCTAATGCCATCCAAGACCATTTCATCTGCACCGATATAGCGGTAAGAAAGATTTTTGACCACAAGCACTTCATCAGTTGCAAGCTTTCTGATGTATTGCTTTTCAGCTTGCTCCTCTTCTTCCTTATCATGGATTTCGTTTAATCGCTCCAGACTAATACTTGCATCTTGGTAGGCCCTTATAAATCCTACCAATTGCATTATGGGACTGTTTAACTGCCCTATGATGTATTGGACCGCAAGCATCATACCCAACGTGAAGTTTCCTTCGATCACTAGCAAGGCGGAAGTGAACGTGATGAAAATGTTTTTAAGTTCATTGATGACCGATGAACCCACTTCTTGAGTTTGCTCCAGCGAAAGCGACTGTAGCGAAACGTCAAACAGCCTCGCTTGTACAAATTCCCAACTCCAACGCTTCTGTTTCTCTGCGTTATGCATTTTGATCTCCTGCATACCATTTATAAGTTCAATCACCGTACTCTGCTCCTGACTCATCTGGGCAAAACGCTTATAATCCAGTTTTTCCCGACGCTTCATAAAAAACAATACCCAAAGCAAGTACAAGCCACTCCCACCGAGGAATATTAGAAAAATAGTGATGCTATAATAGATCAAGACAGCACCAAAAACAATCAAGTTAAAAAACGAAAACAAGGTACTGAGTGTGGTCCCGGTAAGTAGCTTTTCTATTCGTCGGTGGTCATTGATTCGCTGCATAATATCTCCGGTCATGCGGGTATCAAAATAGGATATCGGTAGGTTCATCAGCTTGATAAAAAAATCAGAGACCAAGGAAATATTAATCCGCGTACTCAGATGGAGCAAAATCCAACTGCGCAGCACTTCCACGCTGGTACGACCAAAAAACAGCATGATCTGAGCAAAAAGTACCATGTAAATAAACCCAATATCCTGATTTTGGATTCCAACGTCCACAATACTCTGGGTCAGGAATGGAAAAATAAGCTGTAACAAACTGCCCACCAGCAATCCGATACACAGCTGGATGATCAAGTTTTTATAATTAAACAAATAACGAAACAAAAAGCGAAGCGAACGCTTTTCTTGATCTTCCCATTTCAGCTTTTTAAAGTCAGGAGTGGCTTCCAGTAGTAGCGTAACGCCTTCTTTGGTCTGCTCATCCGCATTGTTGCCAATCCAGCGGGCAATAAACTCTTTTTTGGACAAGGTGATCAGACCATAGGCGGGGTCCGAGAGATATACTGCGTCTTTCTTGATTCGATAGACCACTACGAAGTGGTTTTTGTCATAATGGACTATCAAAGGCAAGGGGGCATTTTTCAATTTATCAAAATCCAACTTGGCACCGATGGTCCGAAAGCCCATCGCCTCCGCCGCCTCACTGAGCTTGAGCAGGCTACTTCCGGCACGAGTCGTTTCGGAGATCTCGCGAATTTCCTTCAGAGAGATCAGCTTACCATAGTGCTTCGCAATAATCCGTAAGCAGGTAGGGCCACAGTCTTTGGAGTCAGGTTGTTTATAGTGAGGAAACAACGTTAGATTATTTTAACTTTATAATATTGATAGTCGGATTACTTTCTTGCACTTGACTTTCATTGTATTCATCATATTGAATAAAATAAAATAAATCATTCTCTAAATCAATCGACCTAATAACTATATTTTCATTATTTGAAAAAGAAAATCCGCCTTTTATATTCCGGGATAAACCAGTATTCAAATTAATATAAGCAACTCTTCTATCTTCATCTTCAAATTCAATAATTAATATATTATTGGATTTTATGATATTATAAATCTTTAATGATTTACTTCCATTTTTATCAATAAAGATGTTATGATTAAAGTTTAATTTAATTTTTGGAAAAAAATGATCTCCTATTTTTTCATAAAGTGTATCTCTACTAACCATTTCAGAAGTAAGAACTGGTTTATAAAAATATAAACCAGTATTATCCTTAGAAATCCAATTTTTAAACCTGTATCCAGCAATAGTTCTTGATTCTAAATGAACTTTTCTAAAGCTTAAACTATCAATTATCTCAAGATCGTTATTAAATTTTAATATAAAAGTCTCAGTTTGAAATTTCTTTACAAGTGGTCTTGCAAAATCATCAGATACAGCAAACAGATTGTTCTGATCAAAAAACAAATATACTAGAGGATTAGGATACTTTACTTCTTTTACAAATTGAAGACTGGAAGAAAATACTAATAATCTATAACCAGATGAAATATAGATATTGCCTGTAACTTCATCAATACAGAGAGAGTAAATAACATCAATCTCTCCAGGACCATCCCCAATTCTTGCCAATTTTGTTTGAAATTCTCCTTCTAGGTCAAAAACTGATAATTTTTGAATGTCGTCTAAAATAAAAAGATAATTATTATAAATTTTAACATCAGAAATTGTACCTAAGAATGAAGAATCATTCGTTTCAAGCTTAATCGAAGTAATTTCTGAAGCTACTTCTTCAATTGTCATATTATCATCACTTTGAGGGATATTAATAATTTTTAAATCAGTAATAGATTCGTCTTTTGAACACCCGTAAACCATTAATAATAGTCCAAAATTGATGAATATATAATAAATATTTTTCATGTTATTATTTATAAATAAAATAGATATTTTGACTTTTTGTTATTTAAATAATATTCTATAAATAGCTAATATACTTGAACTTTGAATAAACTTCGTCTAATCCTTCTCAAGTATGAAAAAGAATTATCGAACGTGTATTACACCAAGTATAACTATCTTCTTATTAAATATAAAAATGGATCAGCCCCATTAAATTTTTTCAATGGGGCTGAAATTTTATTGTACAATTTCCGTACAAGATGAACCAGCTGCACAGCCGGTTTCAAAAGATGGATCTGGATTATCCGTCATTAAAGTAAAATAACTATAATCTCCACAGTGACACTTCCAATATGCTCCTCCTAGAATATTTTTCATTTGGCTTCTATCTAGCACTTCATCCAAAGTGAGTTTGAGCATTTCTAAACTTAGCTTTTTCATTTTTAGTTTTGTTAAAATTTTACTCGTTAACTCGGTCATTGTAGAGCATCCGAGTGATATGCCCATTCATCGCGATTGAATATTTTTTACTGCAGGAGCAGCGTTTATTTTTTACTGTAGCACATATTTTAAATCTTCTACTTCATAAGAGGAGGGCAATTCATACCCATTGATAAAAATAGTGGGGGTATGAGTGATCTGTTCTCTTTCTGCCCAGTTCTCCATGGCCTTGATCATGGATTCTTGCTTTGCCAGTTCTCCATTCATGGGATACCTTGCTGCAAAGACATCGTAATCCTTCTGCTCCGGCAGATACCAATCATCCAGAGCCCCCCGAGTATAGTCTTGGTCACCTTTGGACGATATGGCCATCAGATGCTTGACCGTTTGGATTCGGGTTTCATCCCCGCCACCTGAAAGAAACAAAATCTGCAAATCAATATTTCCCGCTTCATAGAGCTGCTCCAAAAGGGGATGGGTACGGGCACAGGGTCCGCAATAGGGATTGCATACTTTTAGTACATGGTACTTGGCGTTTTGACCTTTCAGGAATATCCCCAATCCTTCAGGATTTGAAGAAATCCTTCTTGATCTGCTCAGAAAATAATCGAAAAGCTCTTTGTTTGACAGGACCTTAGCCAATTTGCTTTTAGTTGCGTAAAGATCAGTCTTGGCAATCAAGTATGGCTTTAGACTGAACCAAGAAAGGACAGATGCCAAGAAAATAAATGAAAACATGCTCAATTCTCTGAATGCCGGCCAGTCAAAGTTTCGTAAAAGAAATTGGCTGACCGTAAATTCCAGTACTAAAATCCCGGATATCCAAAGACAGAGGCGGCACCATTTTTTTAGCTTGACTCCCTGATAGTAAAGTGAAATCGGCACGATCACCAAACTGGAATAACTCAAGAAACCTAAAAGCTCTAGTGAAGCATCTGAAAATGAACTGACCATCAGTAAGGAAATCCCTCCTAAAAAATACGCGAAGGCTAAAGTCCCCAAGCTAATGAGTCCAGCAATGGAAAAAGAATCAATTACTGAATTACAATCTACATGTTCTCCTCCACCGCAAAATTGGGTAATCGCAGCATTTTTCTTATCCACCTCAGACCATAGCAAGATGGCCGATATCCCTAGTCCTGCTAGCTTTAAAGTGAATAGGGCAACCATTCCGATAGAATAGGAAGTGTAAGGTTCCCATCCGATCAAATCTCCAATGATCCAACCCAGTCCAATCGCACATAGTAAAAATAGCAATGTATTATACAATAACACCTTGTTTCTATGCTCCAGATATCCCGGCTCACCAGCCTCCTCACCTTTCTCCATGACAAGTGCAACCCCAGTCCATTTGGTACTAAATTCACTTCTAGCCATTTCCCTAATCTTTCCCTTATCATCCAAATACTCCACCCGATCAGCTGAAACCTGAGAAAGGCAACTGAAATAAGGATTGGGATTTTGATGGATTTGAACTACACAGGGTAAGGGAAGTTGATCCAATTTATCAGCTCCGATTTGAAGCGCGAGACTTTCCACCTTGTATTCGGCCAAGGTATCAGAGATGGATAGCAGGCTCTCCGGCTCAGGATGCGTGAGCAATTTTTCTCTAAGAAAAGCCGTAGTATAGGGTAATTTGATTAAATCAAACAATCTCCTTGTACATATCAAACTATTTTCCATGTGTCAAACTAAAATTCCTTAATTCATTTTGTTTTAAACTAACTAATGCCTAATTTCCTGCATTTCTAGGGATTAACCTAGTAAGTTATTTCTAATTTTTAGTAAATTTTTACTTAAGTAGTTGTTTATGGAACTAGGAGCCCGTTTGAAAAAAGCCAGAGAATCAAAAAGACTTTCCCAGTATGAAGTATCACATTTGTTGGGAGTCTCTCAGAAGACACTTTCTAATATTGAAAGCGGAAAAAGTATTCCAAACATATTCCATTTGGCCAAAATGGGTGAAGTCTACGAGCTGGATTTATTAGACTTTTTGGCGAAGCAAGGAGTGTTTCTAACTAAAAATACCCCCCCCCCCACCACTAATTTCCGACTAAACCCAATCTGGAAACTAGTTCAGAACTGAAAAGATGGAAGATTTGATAAATTAAAAGCCTTTCCATTCTAAAAAAAACGGTTCAAATCTCTCGATCTGAACCGTTTTTTTTGAATTTAAAAATTTTTTCAGCTTTCTCACTTCAGCTTTCTGATTTCAAATCTTATCGCTTCCCCATCCCCGGCATCATCTTTCCAAGTGCTGCTTTGGCACCTCCCATTTTATTCATCTGCTTCATCATTTTGCGCATATCGCCAAATTGCTTCATCAGATTATTTACCTCCATAATAGTTCTACCGGAACATGCCGCTAATCGTTTTCTTCTGACCCCCGCCGCATCGCTGAGCTTGAGCAGGCTACTTCCGGCGCGAGTCGTTTCGGAGATCTCCCGAATTTCCTTCAAGAATTCAGCTTACCATAGTGCTTCGCTATGATACGGAGACAGGTGGGACCACAGTCTTTGGAGTCAGGTTGTTTGTAGTGAGGGAAGGAGGGTTTCAACTTTACTTTTTAGATCAAGCTATTTGATTGTAGAAACTACCTTATATATACTATACCGGATAAAATCCTCTTCAACGTCGGGGTCAATTATCTGAAACAAAAGCCGGTCTCCTGCAAGTGAAGTCATCAATTTTCCATTTTTAGGTAGCGCAATGTCCCCACTTAACTGCTTAGAGCTATTAAATAGTATCAATCTATGGTAACTCGGGTCTTGAAAATGGTGGTAAGTAGGATCATCGGATATCTTTTTCTCATAGGTCCCGTAGGGAATCTCTCGAATATAATCCAAGACTATTTTTCCTCCATCAAGTAAAAATAATTTATGATTCTTAGGGCCTAAGGAGACCCTTCCATAAGAGGGAAAATCACTTTTTGTAATAAGATTTTTATTAAGCATTTCAAAATCACCATGTTTGATTTTAATTCTTGATTCAAACTTATGGAGCATCAAATCATAAACAATTATTTCACTGTCAATTTTTGTAGTCAAGTAGAGTTGTTTATTCTTTGGATCAATTGTATAGGTAATAAAATAAAGATCTGCTAATAAGGATTTTTCAAATTTATTATACATAATTCTATCCTTTACATCAGCCATTTTAAATAACTTATTCTTATCTACTTGGTAAATTTCTATCAAATCCTTGCTGTTTTCACTTCCAGGTCGAAAGGAATTTGTATTAGAAGGATTTGTAATAAATGAAAAACTCGATAAAGATTCATTTAGGTAAAAAAATGAGAAAAATTCCATTCTTCCATAAATCTGAATAGTAGTACTGGATAGATAAGCAAATTTACTTATGAAATTAAGTTTTTGATCGAAGCTATAGATCTGAGAGGAAGTCTGAAGTAAGATATTACCTTCCGGTGAAAAGGACATGGAACTAAATGGAGATGAAGATCTATTAGGCCCTTCGCCTACCAATATTTTATCAATAATTATATCTCCTTG
>JBBQDY010000089.1:0-10195 GCA_038320155.1 Cytophagales bacterium | reverse complement strand
GGAAATGAACTGAAGTTTGATGGGGTAAAAGATTATTTCACAGCGGTTTCCAATGATCCAAGATCCAAGATTTTTAACTGGGATTGGAAAGCAGGGACGAATTTTTTCAAGCAATTCATTTCAGGTGCTTTCATCACTATTGTCATGACTGGCCTTGATCAGGATATGATGCAAAAAAACCTGACCTGCAAAAATATCGGGGATGCCCAGAAGAATATGTTCTGGTTTACCATCATATTGGTTTTTGTCAATTTGCTTTTTCTGTCGCTTGGCGTGATGCTTTATCTTTATGCGGAGACCAATGGAATCTCGCTTCCTACCAGAACAGACGAGCTATTTCCTATGTTGGTGACCGAGCACTTTTCCGCTTTTGCCGGAATTGTATTTGTGCTGGGCATAACCGCAGCAGCATACTCCAGCGCTGACTCCACGCTCACTGCATTGACCACTTCCTTTTGTATTGATTTTCTGGAATTAGAGCGAAAATATCCCAAAGAAAAGCGTGTAAATATTCGGAAAAAAGTCCACTTGGCGTTCACCTTTATCATGTTCGTAGTGATCCTGATGTTTTACTGGATTAATGACCAAAGCGTGATCAATTCAGTCTTTATCATCGCCGGCTTCACCTATGGCCCACTGTTGGGATTATATTCATTTGGACTATTTACCAAGTGGCAAGTCAATGACAAATGGGTTCCATACATCGCCGTCGCTGCTCCGATTTTAGCTTACATCATCAGCTCTAATTCTGAAGCTTGGTTTTGGGGCTACAAGTTTGGGTTCGAGGTCTTGATTTTAAATGGCTTGTTGATGTTCTTAGGATTGCTCTTGCTTCGCAAAAAGTAATCAGACCGCTAATTCGATTTCTGGATTCCAGAAGTGTTTTTCAAAATCCTGAATCTGATCATTTATCACTTTTATGCCCTCATTTTCCAGCAATTCTTGCATCTCGGTAGGTGTGGAGAAGTGATTTTTCCCAGTCAATAATCCTACCCGATTTACTACGCGATGCGCCGGAACATCCAGCATGGTATGGGCTGCATTCATGGCATAGCCCACCATTCGTGCTCCGCTTTTTAACCCTAAATAATGAGCAATGGTACCATAGCTGGTCACTCTTCCTTTTGGAATCAAGCGGACTACCTGATAAACCAAGTCGAAATAATTAGGCTTTTCTTCGTTCATCTGACCAGTTGATTATAGCTTGGTTGAGTGCTTGCTTGGCATTTTTTTCGATTTCTTTTTCACCTGATTTGATCGGGAATTGAAAGCGTACGACGAGACTTTCCGGACTTCGTTCCAGTACGTTTAATTGCGCGCCCTCTACAAAAACCCGATCTGAAAAGGGCTTTAATTCTTGGGAAAGAATAGTTTCTAATTCATGTAGCTGGACCTTCGAATGGAAGGGGATTTCGGAGTCAATGATTACTTGATGGGAATCATTTTTCGAATAGTTGACCACATCAGAGCTGAAAATCAAATTATTGGGTACTAGGATGATCTCCCCAGTTTCTCCTTTCAGCACTAGATTTACCAAGGTGATGTCACGGATAAATCCCGTATTTTTTCCCACGGTGATTTTATCCCCGATCTCCAGCTGCTCAGAGAACATGATAATTAACCCATTGATAATGTTGGTGATGTAATCTTTGGTCAATATGGCAATCGCTGCTGCAACAATGGTAATACTGGTCAGGAACTCCAATGGCTTAATATTGAATGCCAGCATCAGGGTAATTAGAAAAACACCCACATTTAAGATCCAGCTGATCCGATCCATGCCGATCATAAAGTTTGGTTGGACTTTATGATCGTCTGTTTTCTGAAGGTAAAACTTCAATATTAAAATTCTTCCCATTGAGATAATCAGATTGGCGCTCAGTAAAAAAATCAAAGCGCGAAGAATAGCTTGGATCAAAACGCTGTCAGCGATGTACTTTGACATGAAGGAATTTCCGTCATATAGAAACTCCAAGGCAATAAGAAGGACGAGCTTAATAACGAAATTCCTCCTTCGTACATTTTCTTTATTCTTTATAATCGATTTAAGTTGATTCATGCCTTTTTGAAAAATTAAGCCTAATTTGAGAATTAATAGGGCAAAAATATTAATTAGTATGAGTAGAAATATAATTATAACCGGCGCTGCAGGGAATCTTGGGACAGCTGTAGTGGAAAAGTTTAAGCGTGAAGGTTATCATATCATTGCATTGGTGGAGCCCGATAAAGACGAAGAAGTTGAAGAAGCGGACGATATCTATGAAGTCGATGTGACTGACGAAAAAGCAGTTGCGGAGTTTGTCAGAGAATACAATCTGCAATATGGAGAGTTGGATGCTTTGGCAATGATCGTCGGAGGTTTTGCGATGGGAGGTATTGAGGATACGTCTCAAAATGACTTGGACCATCAGTTGAAATTAAATTTTTTTAGTGCTTTTCATTTGGTCAAAGGGTTTCTTCCAACAATGAAAAATCAGAAAAAAGGAACTTTGCTATTTGTGGGAGCAAGGCCAGCCCTTGAGGCGGCCGGGGCTGTTGGGAAAGTAGCTTATTCCCTCAGCAAGAAACTTATCTTTGATTTTGTGGAAATACTAGGCGAAGAAACCAAAGAAACATCGATTCGATCTCATATTTTTGTGCCGAGTATTATTGATACGCCAAGTAATAGAGAATCAATGCCCGATGCAGATTTCACAAAGTGGGTGGCTCCGAAGGATATTGCGGAAGCGATGCATTTTGCGGTCAATACAGCTTCGCTTCAGAATACTATCTTCAAATTGTATGGAGAAGTTTAAAAGAAATAATATGATCAAAACGAGCGTAATTATCTTATTAGCTTTGTTTTTTCTGCCATTTGGGTTGAAAGCTCAGTCTGATGAAGTTCAAGTGAAGGCTGTCATCGAGCAGCTTTTTGATGGCATGCGCACAAAAAATACGGATAAGATTGCAGCTTCATTTTCAAGTGAAGCGATTATGCAGACCATAGCTCCTACCGAAACGGGATTTCAGGTGAAAAATGGATCCGTTTCTGATTTTATCAAACGAATCGGAGAAACTTCAGCAGAAACTAATCTGGATGAGCGAATTTTGGAGTATGAAATCAAAATTGATGGGCCAATGGCAACTGTTTGGACACCTTATCAGTTTTACGTCAATGACAATTTTAGCCACTGCGGAGTTAATTCCTTTCAATTAGTGAAGCTGGCTGAAGATTGGAAAATAGTTTATATCATCGATACCCGTCGCAAGGAGCTTTGCGGAATTTAAGATTATGAATGAATTAAAGGCAAAGGTTTACGAGATCGCTATTTCCAAAGTAAAGGAAAAAATGCAAATGTTTCGGGAAGAGCGAAACGCAATCAATGAAGGGATTCTTGAGGACAATAAAAGCAGCGCCGGGGATAAGTTTGAAACTGGCCGTGAGACCATGACTCAAGACTTGAATACCGTAGAAAAACAGCTCAAACAAGCGAAATTTGAGTTCGATGAATTATGTCGATTACAATCCATCAAAGGAAAAACTCCCACAGTTCAAGAAGGAAGTCTTGTGAAAATCGGAAATGATTTGTTCTTGATTTCTATTAGCATCGGACAGATCAACGTAGGGGATGAGAAGGTTTTTCTTCTCAGTGAAAACTCGCCGCTTGGTCAAAGCCTGATCGGTAAAAAAGAAAATGAAGAAATTCAATTCCGTGGAAAACCGATGAAAATCGCGGAGATTTCCTAGTCATTCTTTGGTACAAAACTCATTAACTCGGTGGCCCCATCGAGCAAAGTGAGTTTGTTTTGATCTACTTTGAGTTGACTTACTTTTTCGATTGCGGAAAGAAAATCCTGCTCACCTGCACTTGGACAGGCTTTTTTTGTAATCGCTCCCGGGTCAAGTTTTACCGCAGTTCCTTCCAGCGAAAAGCTTCCGGAGAAATTATTGCAGCCCGAAAATCCAGCAAGCTTTCCGCCTTCTAAAAAATCCAAGCTTGGAATGGTTCCGGTAAATTGACTGGGATCGAGTCCCTCTCCCATCAGAGAAGACAATGCCCAAGAGTTTCCGGTGAGCAGTGAAAGCGGATTGATGCTTTTCAGGCCTCCGCAACTACTTACGATTAAAAATACGACAAGAATGACGAATGACTTAAGAGTTTTCATGGTGTAAAAAGTTTGTTTCAATGAAAATAGGATTTTCAACTCGATATTCCACAGCTGAGTCCGCTTAGTTTTAATTTGCGCTGAAAAACTGATTTAGTGATATCATTGATTTTTTTTCAATGCTTGATGCTATTTTTTTCAAAAACCTCAATGAATTGTTTGGCTAATTGAGATTTTGGCAGTAAGATTGTCAAGTCAATTTTCCTATCATGGCATTTGCAGCGAAATTTTCTTTCAACGAAACCCAATTCCCGATCTCGGTTATTGGAGCATGCACATTTTTTTCTATGACCACCGGAATGTTCACCACGATTACGGGTTGATCCCGTCTGATCTATAAAGTACCCGCCTCCGAGGCCTTAACAGGCTTAATTTATTTTATAATCTATCCCAGTTTATTATGAAAATCATCAAGTTCGGTGGCTCATCCGTAGCGAACCACGACAATATAAAACGAGTTTTTGCGATCATTCAAGGCAAGCTGAAAACCCATGAGCTTGCAGTTGTTTTTTCAGCGTTTGGTGGAGTAACTGAGGATCTCCTTCGGATTGCCCAGTTAGCTCGAGAAGGTGATGAGGCTTACAGAGACTTGCTTCAAACTTTGGAAGAGAAGCATTTGACTTTGGTCAGGCAGCTCATCGGAGTGCACAATCAGTCGACCGTCATGACTTATGTCAAGGTTAGATTCAAAGAGTTGGAGGATCTTTTCCACGGTATTTTCTTGATCAAAGAAAATTCTCCCCGGACCTTAGATTATGTAGCCAGCTTTGGAGAGCGACTTTCTGCGTTTATCCTCGCGGAATCCATGCAGGCGCAGGGAATGAAAACACAGTTTCTCGATGCTCGTGATGTCATCCGAACTAATGATCGATTTGGGCAGGCTAAGGTTGATTTCGAGACTACAAACGAACAGATCAAAGCTTATTTTTCCAAACATGATGGGATCAAAGTAATCACAGGATTCATTGCTTCAACCTCCAAAGGAGAAACTACCACCCTTGGAAGGTCAGGCTCTGATTATACTGCATCAATTTTTGCTGGCGCATTGGAGGCTACCGATTTGGAGATTTGGACTGACGTGTCTGGGGTATTGACTTCAGATCCACGACTCGTATATACCGCATTTACTATTCCGCAGTTGAGCTACAATGAGGCCATGGAGCTTTCGCACTTTGGAGCGAAAGTGATTTTTCCAGCTACCATGCAGCCAGCGATGAAGCGGAGTATTCCGATTTATATCAAAAATACGTTTGAGCCTGAAAATCCAGGAACGCTAATAAATGGCGACGTGAGTGGAGGGCCACTGATCAAAGGAATTTCCTCGATTTCAAATATTTCGATGGTCACAGTTCAAGGTGCGGGGATGATGGATTCTGCTGCAGCCAGCAGTCGGGTTTTTAAAGCTTTGGCGGAAGCAAAAGTCTCCATTTTACTGATTTCACAAGCTTCCTCAGAGCATAGTATTTGTCTGGCGATCAAGTCTTTTGAAGCAACCCTAGCAAAAGATGCAGTGGACTTGGAGTTTTATTATGAGATCAAATCCGGAGAAATGGAGGAGGTTACTATTCTCAATGAACTGGCGACTATCGCTGTTGTGGGAGAAAATATGAGGCATAATCCTGGAGCTTCAGGTAGAATGTTTCGGGCCCTTGGACGAAATAATATCAACGTCGCTGCCATCGCGCAGGGGAGTTCGGAGCTGAATATCTCTGCTGTAATCCCGCGAGCGGATCTCCAAAAAGCACTCAATGCACTGCATGAGGCATTTTTCCTATCAGAGAATAAAGTTCTTCACGTATTTCTAGTTGGGACAGGCTTGATCGGGAAGGCACTGATCAAAATGATTGCAAATCAACAGGAGAAATTACGGGGCGATAATGAATTGGAAATTCTGATCCATGGCATGGCCAATAGTAGATTTATGGCTTTTCATGAGGATGGCTTTGATTTGAAAAATCCCTATCAACTCAGTGAAG
The DNA here is from genome assembly GCA_038320155.1 of Cytophagales bacterium. GTDB lineage: Bacteria > Bacteroidota > Bacteroidia > Cytophagales > Cyclobacteriaceae > Algoriphagus. Next base: position 4,073 of record JBBQDY010000089.1, on the reverse strand, counting down.
AGGATGAGAAAACCGATTTGAATCGCTTTATCGCAAAGATGGAAGAGATGAACTTCTCCAATTCGGTTTTTGTCGATTGCACGGCCAGTCAAGATGTGGCAGAGCTTTATGCTGAAATATTAGAAGCGAAAGTTGCCATCGTGACACCAAATAAAAAGGCCAATTCCGGCTCGATGGAGAATTACTTAGCCTTGAAAAAACTGGCGAAAAAGCGAGGAGTTAAATTTCTCTACGAAACCAATGTTGCGGCAGGCCTTCCAGTAATTAATACCTTACAAGATCTGATGCTTTCCGGAGACCGCGTGATTCGAATCGAAGCGGTACTCAGCGGTTCTATGAATTTCATTTTCTCAGAACTGGAAAAAGGAGATCCATTCTCCGAAGTAGTTAAAGTTGCCAAGGAAAAAGGCTATACCGAGCCAGATCCAAGAGATGATTTAAGCGGAATGGATGTGGCCAGGAAAATTTTGATTTTGGGCCGAGAGGCAGAGCAGACTTTAGAGTTTGATAATATCACCATTCAAAGCATGGTTCCTGCCGATTGCCAATCGGCGAGTACAATTCCCGAATTTTTTGAAAAACTCCAAGTTCACGATCAAGCATTTTCAGATCTCTTAAAAGATGCAGATGCCAAAGGTGAGAAGCTTCGATTCATGGCTACTTTGGAAAATGGAAAAGCGAAAGTAGGTTTGAATTCCCTGCCAAATTCCCATCCATTCAGTGGATTAAGTGGAAGTGATAACATGATCTTGTTGACCACAGATCGCTATCTTGATCGTCCGATGATTATTCGAGGCCCAGGTGCAGGAGCAGATGTGACTGCAGCCGGAGTATTTGCAGACGTAATCCGAATTGGTAACTATACCCGGGAATAATGAAATCTGCCAAAGCCTTTGCGCCAGCTACCGTAGCCAATGTTTCCTGCGGTTTCGATATCCTCGGATTTGCGATCGATGCAATGGGCGATTCGGTAGAGCTTGTCCTAAAAAATGAGCCAGGTCTTCGGGTAGTTTCTATTAAAGGAGATCAGGGAAGATTGCCTTTGGAAGTAGCGAAAAACACCTGCGCTGTAGCTATTCAAGCGATGCTTGACGAAATGGGTATCAATCCCGGGATTGATATTTACCTTCAAAAAGGACTTCCGCTTGGATCGGGTATGGGCTCAAGTGCAGCAAGTGCGGTGGCTGCTTTGGTTGCCGCTAACGAACTCTTGGGAAATCCTTTCGAGAAAAAAGACCTGCTTCCTTTTGCGATTGCTGCCGAAAAAGTGGCTTGTGGAGCTGGTCACGCAGATAATGTGGCCCCAAGTTTATTGGGTGGATTTGTTTTAGTTCGGGATTATCACCCACTGGACGTGATCAAGTTACATGTGCCAGAGGAATTGTACTGCACCTTAATGCATCCTCATTTTGAATTGAATACCGCAGATTCCAGGTCGGTCTTGAGAGATCAGGTTCCGATGAAAGTCTCGACAATTCAATCCGGAAATGTTGCCGGGTTAATTGCCGGTTTATATCAGGAGGATTATGAGCTGATTTCAAGGTCGCTGAAGGATGTCATCGCAGAGCCTTACCGCGCTGTTTTGATTCCAGGCTTTTATGAAATTCGGGAGACTCTGAAAAATGCCGGCGCATTGGGAATGGGCATTTCAGGATCTGGTCCAACGCTTTTTGCGCTTTCTAAAGGATTGGAAACCTCAGCGAATATTACAGCTGCTGCTCTGGAGATCTATCAAACGATCGGATTAGAGGTAGATATCTATTTCTCTAAAATCAACACCCAAGGAGCATACGTGATTCAGGAATGAGTCTAATACTTGAGCTAACCTCACAATAGAATTTGCATGAAATTTTACAGCACCTCAAATCCATCACATCTAGTAAACTTATCCGAAGCGGTAGTTAAAGGATTAGCTCCTGATCAGGGCTTGTATATGCCTGAGACTATTCCTGTCTTGGAAGCTTCATTCTTTGCCAAGTTTTCAGAAATGACTTTTCAAGAAATAGGCTATAAAGTCATTGGAGCACTTTTTTCTTCCGCACTTTCTGATTCGCAAATCAAGGAATTGGTAGATCATACTTTAGTTTTTGATGCGCCTTTGGTGGAGGTCGACCAAGACGTCTACAGTTTAGAGCTTTTTCATGGCCCAACCTTGGCTTTTAAGGATTTTGGAGCTCGGTTTTGTTCCAAGTTAATGAGTATGCTGATAGCCAAATCAGACCAAAAGGTTCGTGTATTGGTGGCGACTTCTGGAGATACCGGAAGTGCTGTGGCCAATGGGTTTTTGGGCGTGGATGGGGTAGAAGTGATTATTCTTTTTCCGAGAGGGAAAGTGAGTGAACTTCAGGAAAAGCAGTTTACGACTTTGGGACAAAATATCACCGCACTAGAAGTGGATGGCGTTTTTGATGATTGTCAGAAGTTGGTGAAAGAAGCTTTTCTAGATCAGGAATTGAATGAGAAATTGCTGCTGACCTCAGCGAATTCTATTAACGTGGCCCGTTGGATACCACAGTGTTTGTATTATTTCTATGCGTGTTCCCGACTACCAAAAAATGGTAAAAAAGTAGTGTTCTCCGTCCCAAGTGGGAATTTCGGGAATCTTGCAGCTGGGATTTTAGCTCAAAAAATGGGCTTGCCGATAGCTCACTTTATAGCTACGACTAATGAAAATAAAGTTGTCCCTGAGTTTTTGGCGGGCAAAAGGTTTTTAGCTAAGCCTTCAGTCCAGACTGTTTCCAACAGTATGGATGTAGGCAATCCGAGTAATTTCCCCAGGCTTTTGGCTTTATATGATTTTGATGAGAATCGGCTGAAAGATCATGTTACAGGGGCTTTTTATTCCGATGCCGAGACGATAGTGGCGATCCAGGATGTGAAGAAAAGGGGATACATTCTAGACCCGCATGGAGCCGTTGGCTATTTGGGTTTGGTTGATTTTATGAGAGTGAATGAAGGCTTCCAAGGTGTGTTTTTGGAAACCGCGCACCCTGGAAAATTCCGTGATGTGGTGGAAAAGGCTTTGGGTGAAAAAGTGATTTTGCCAGAGCGATTAGCTGCTTTTCTGGAAGGGGAGAAGGAAGTAATTCCGATGAGAAAAGACTTTGAGGAGTTTAAGGGGTTTTTGACTGCGTTAATCTGATTGATATTTTACGAACATTGCAAGTCTATTTTATAAAATACCTCATCTGATTCCCTTTTCCTTCAGCCAAAAAGATATCTGATTCCACGGCTTTTTTTAAATCCCGACTTGCGGTGGCAGAGGAAATGGTTTTAAAAACATCCATGTAGTCTTTTCTACTAAATTCCTTCCTCCCCAAGGAAAGGAAATGTGCGATCCGTTGATCTGAAGTCAGGATTTGACCATTAATGTTCAATAAGTTTCCAAGTGAAATATCGATGATATCCAGCATGTATTCGATAAAAATAGTTGACTTTCCCGTTTTATCGCTTTGCGCTAGGGCTTGGTAGTATTCTTCTTGAGTTTGACTGATAAGAGTTTCAAACGGTAGAAATTCAAACACCGCATACCTTTCTTTTAGAATCAGCGTTTGCCAAAGCCTTCCCATTCTTCCATTTCCATCCATGAATGGATGAATAAATTCCATTTCGTAGTGAAATACGCAGCTTTTGATCAAGGAAAGTTCTTTGTCATTCTTTAGATACTGAAAAAGATCCTTCATCAGTCCAGGGACATTCGGAGCGGGAGGAGCCAAATGAGCTACCTGCGACCCTTTGACTACACCAACCCCGCGAGTTCGATAGTTCCCGGGTTGATCCATCAATCCTTTCATGAGAGTTGAATGAGCGGATAGGAATGATTTCTCAGATGAGGGTTTGAAGGAATTTAAATTATCATAAACGGCTATTGCATTAATTACCTCTGTAATATCTTTTTGTGGCCCTATGATCCGCTTATTCTCAATTAATGCAGTTATATGATCTTCAGAAAGTGTATTTCCCTCAATTTGTAGCGAGGAGTGGATGGTCTTAATCTTATTTTGCTTTCGAAGCTGAGGTGATTGCTTGTCTAAAAAAAGTGTGTTCGCCTCGCCGATTTTTTCAGAAATCGA
>JBBQDY010000088.1:0-10215 GCA_038320155.1 Cytophagales bacterium | reverse complement strand
GCCATGAAAGTAAGGCCCAATTCATCCGCTTCCAATTCATGTTTTCTAGAGAAACTTAGCATTCCCAACTCACTTCCCAAACCAACTGATTGTAATAGCACTGCTTGGGTCAAACTAGGGTTCTGACCAAATGCAGAGGATAGTAGACTTACTCCGAAATTAGATACTAAACCATTGGACATTCGTTCTCTTGAGTGAGAAGCCACAGCATGTGCTATTTCATGTCCCATAACTACCGCTATTCCAGCATCATCCTGAGTGATCGGCAAAATACCAGTGTAAAAAGCCACCTTTCCTCCAGGCATAGCCCAAGCATTAACTTGCTCGCTTTGAATCAAATTGAATTCCCAATTGAAAGAATTTGCTAATTCTGAATAGCCTTCCTGAGCTAAATATTTCTCTACAGCAACAGCTATTCGCTTCCCTACTCTCACTACAGCTTGCCCCTGTGCGGTATTGGTGACGACTTTTTCTTCTTTTAATACTTGCTTGTATTGTTCATTGACCAAAGGCATGATCTCCGCATCGGATACTGCGTCTATTCTGGATCTGCCTGTTAAAGGAACTGTGGAACATGCGTGAAGGATCATCCCTAACGCTAAAAACAAGATAATTTTTTTCATGGTAATTGTTATTTATAAAACTGAGTTTCAAATTAAGTACCAGAATGGATTTTTCTTTACTTTATGATCAAATTGAATTTTATGGAAGCCCAAAAAACACATTCATCACTAAATCCTCGAGCAAAGGACTATCAAAATAAAATGACCAATCCAATGGTTTTTTGGTTTGCCATGCTTGCCAAACTTCCATCTGCCATTTTTTGGAGATTACGCATCAAGACACTTTCCACTGAAATATGCGAAGTAACTATCCCCTATTTCTGGCGCTCTCAAAATCCCTTTAAGTCAATCTATTTCGCGGCAATGGCTGGTGCAGCTGAACTTAGCACAGGAGCACTTTGCCAATTGGCACTAGCTGGAAAAGGAAAATTCTCGATGCTTGTGGTTGATTTTCGAGCTGAATATTTCAAAAAAGCCAATGAGAAAATCACCTTTACCTGTAATCAAGGAATCGAATTATTTGAACTAATCGACACTATGGAAGTCAATGGAACCGGTCAACTGTTGATGATTTCTAGTGGAAAAAGTCCTTCAGGTGAAGAAGTAGCAAGGTTCTATGTGACTTGGTCTTTCAAGCGCAAATCTTAATAAATCCAATCCTTTTCTCTGACAATAAAAGTATTGAAGTGGGCATAAACCCGATCTTTTGGCCAATCTAAAAACTCGTGATGGGCATTTCCTTCATTGTATCGAATCACTAATTTATCCCATTGAGATCGATCTAGCTGGTATTTAATCATCAAATTCTTGCGAACTGAATCCGATTCAATAATCGCATAATAGCCAGCTCTTCGGCTATCCCATTCTTGCTTTTTTTCATATTCACGAGCTAGTCTGGCCTTTTTAGTGAAATAAGAAATAGCGCCGTAAACTGCAAATCCACCGTTTGGAGAATCTGAAGGACCAGCAGTGACTTGGCCTTTTGGATTCTTTTCTTTCACCTCATTCGGATCAATGACCGTGAGTTTCCCGTCTTTGAATCGAAAAGCGTAGGGCTCGGACTTCACTTCAAATGTGGGTAAAAATCTTGCCCGATCTTGAATTTCAATCTGAAGATAACGATCGGCAGTAAGTAGAATTTTTTGATCTAGAAAACCTGGAAAAGTGATCCTTAAAGTGTCTCCAGCCTGAGCTTTCAGATTAAAATAGCCTCTCGAATTAGTCGAGTCATTTTCCAACGCACCGATCACCTCGACAAAAACTCCTTCCAAATACTTCTTATCCGAAGCGTCCAGCACGTTTCCTGAATAGGATAATTGGGCAAAGGCCCAACTCGCATTTAAAATAAAGAAGAAGCCAAGAACCCATTTTTTCATCTGTGCGAAAATTATGGGGTTATAACTTCGAAAGGAAATTATGCCAGTTAAAGAACCTTAAGCAGGCTTCTCCATGATATTGGGTTATTCTATTCTTCGCAATTGGTCTGTACCGAGAAATTCACCATTTTCTGTTCGATACCAACTCCGGTTAGCGGGAATTTTCAATCCTTTATACTCGCTCAAACCGTCTAAATGGATAATCTCACCCTTCTGATTCGGCTCATCTTGATAGAATTTATAAGCTTCCATTTGATAGGTTTCCGGATCAATGTAGAAGTACCAGATATCTTTTTCATAAGGCACCCGAGCTACCAAATACCGTTTACCGTTCAACTCTTCTTTCCCCACTTCTGAGTCGATTTGAGTTCCCCGATCATTCAGCTTCATCGGAAGTCCCCAGAGGTAAGTGTAGTAATTACGCATTCGGATCGCGCGCTCATTTTCTATTTCTCCATTGAAAACTTGAACCGAGTCATTCCAGACGATATAATTCAGGTCTTGATTTCGATAGACCATTTTGGAAAGATTATTCTCCAAGCTGATCGAGTAGGATCTTGACTCTCTTGGCGCCGGCAAACTATCAGTGAAGCTAAATGTGGCTTTCAGCCTTGGCCAGACCTGATTTGGATCATGAAATTCAATGGATTTTTGGATCAATTCCGGTCCGCTCAATTGTTCCGAAGGAGTCTCGCAACCGAAAGTGAGCGCTAGAATAAAAAAAAGGCTATGTTTCTTCATGGTATTAATTTAAATATAGATTCACTTTTAGATCTGAATAAATGGATAAGCTGTGATAGATAAGTCTATCATTGGATTTCATCGGTCATCGGACCACCTTCATATTTACAGAAAATAAAAGGAAAATGATATCCCATAAATATCCGTTGAAATAAAAGGGTTAATCTAACTATTTTCGAAAAATGAATTTCAACCTCACCCGCTTTGCCCCCACTCCTAGTGGATTTTTACATCTTGGGAATCTGTATTCCTTTTTGTTAACAAAAGTTTTGGCTGAAAAGCATGGTACAAAAATCCTGCTCCGGATCGATGATCTGGATCGGGAGCGCTATCGGGAAGAATATGTACAAGACATATTTGACACGCTGGATTTCATGGAACTCAGTTATGAACTAGGACCCAAAAATCTTAGGGAATTTGAAACCCAATGGTCTCAGATTCATCGTATGGAACAGTATCAGGCAGCACTTGAGGAATTAGGTGAAAAAAGGCTGGTATTTGCCTGTGATTGCTCCCGTAAAAAAATTCATGAAATGGATTCCAGCGGTTACTATTTAGGTCATTGCCAAGATCGCAGAATTCCCTTGGATCGAAAGGAAGTCACCTGGCGATTTAATGCTTTGGAAACCGACTTTGTAAGTCTAAATTCCTATCCTAATCAGCTCAATACCTCATTGGTCTTACCAGCCGATATTGCCTTTTTTATCCTGAAAAAGAAAGACCAGCAACCCGCCTATCAGCTAATCTCCTTGCTTGATGACCTCCATTTTGGGGTCGATTTGATTGTCAGAGGCCAGGATTTGTATAGCTCCTCCTTAGCTCAACTTGCACTAGCTGAAAAGCTTTCAAAGCCAGAATTCCAGGATATCACATTTTTTCATCACCCGATTTTGAAGGGACCAAAAAAGAAAAAACTCTCCAAATCAGATGGATCCACTTCGATCAAATCCATGCTGGATTCAGGCAAAAAGCCAAGGGACTTTTATCAAATCCTAGGTGAATACCTTGGGAATCCGGAAATAATGGATTTTGAAAGTTTCAAAGCTCAATTTTTGATAGCCTAAAAAAATCGACATCAATCAAGGACCATTTGCCTTTTCCACAAAAATAAATATGTGTATCCTCATAAGTGCACCTATAGATTTAAAACAAGATCTTGGTTGGAATCGGATCAAATTCCCCCTTTTTCAGAGGGGGTAAGGGGGATTTTTCTAACCAATTCAGCAGTAAATTTGGCTACGTGCAGCCTTGCGGATACACATAAAAATAAACCATAAAACAATCTTTATCGGGGGTTTTTGAAAAGGCCTTCTTTCAGCAAAACCTAATTTTTGATTCTATTTCCAAGCTCTACTTTTACCCTCTTGGTTCTTGACTTTAAATATCTTGATATTCTTCTTTTCAGGTCAGGTATCATTTATTGTTTGTGGGGATTGATCAGTTTCAATCCATCAATATTTTTAACATGACTTAATTTCTAGTGAGCAGCGTAAAATTAAAAGTCATGGCTATAGCTGCAATGATAGCATCCGGAAGCTTAATCTTATAGGCTTTGCGAATTTAGGCCAATTTTAGTTTAATTTCTTTTTCTAGTTCAATGACAAGAGCATCCTCAATAAAATCACGAACCACTTCTAAATCCTAATTGGTAGGTGCGTTTCAACAAAGCAGTTCTAACTCAGTAATTACAGATATAGCAGGCCCTGAATCCAATAAAGCCTCATCTATGAATTTTTCAGCACGAAGTGGGAACTGTTGTTGCAAGTAGTAAATAGCCGTATTCGTATCCCATAGCTAATTTACTCCCATTCGTTTCGGATTTCATTCAATTGAGCATCAATCGTGTTAATAGGCTCCTTGGTCATAGCGCCTTTGTATTTAGACCAATCTTTAGTCTGAGGAGTAAGAGTTTCGTTTCTTAATCGGATTAGATTTCGTTGTTCAAGATCCCGAAGAAGGATCAAGGCCTTGTCATTTATAATGTCTATCGTGATGGTACGCATAAGCTAGATCGTTTGACGGTATAGACCAGTTTTGTTATTTGAATATCGATATCAAGTAAATAAAAAAGAATGAAACGGCTAATTTCATTCTCTTTAATTACTCACCTCAGATTATTCTGTCTTGGATCTCCCCTCTTGATTCTTGGTTCTCGAATCTTGGTTCTCGATTCTTGGCTCTAAATATCTTGATACTATTGTCTAGATACTATTCTTAATACTTCGCCGGCATTCCCGGAGCAACTTTAGAATTCTCGATAAACTGTCGGATATCCTCATTTGAAGTCGCCAAATCCTCAGCACGCAGATACATCATGTGACCGCTTCGATAGCCTTTGAAGGAAGTTCGATCCTTCATTTTTCCCGTCGGGTCGATCTGACGAAGGCTATATTTTGCATTGAAATAATCCGTACCACCATCAAAATAGCCAGATTGGATCATGACTTTTAGGTAAGGATTTTGTCGCATCGCGGTGCCCAAATCGTAGCCGGTGGTCTCATCAGAGCGATCCCAAGGAGAAACTGGTCCAAAAAGATTGTAAGTCAAATCTGTCTGATAGTTCAAGACATTTTTAGCATAAATATTAAATGCTGGCGCAAAGGCATGATTCCATGAAGTCAGAGCTGGATCAAAATCATAGCGATCACCTGCATCCATTCGATCTATTCCACGGTATCTACTATCCAATCGACCCACAGTCAGACCTTCTTTGCGAAGTAACTCTTTCCAAAAGAAACTGGTCGGAACCATCAAATTATAAGACAGTACCGCTTCCTTGCTGATTCCTGCATAGCGAGCCATCTTCGTGGCAACCTCTTCTCGCTCAGAATCTGAAAGACTTCCGCCTTTCACCATTGCTGGGAGCAATTCATTCATTGCAAAAGCCTCCGCTTCAGGTAAAATAACATCCAAATCCTTGCTTTGAAGATCAGCTGGCAATTGCTTATGATACCAAGCTGTGGCCGTAAAGTACGGAAGGTAGTTTGCCATTTTCACTGGCCCTTCCCGCTCGATTCCCATATCTGTAGGCGACACTAAGATCACTCCATTAAAGTACATCCAATGTTCGTTCTGGAGTTTTGCGACTAAACCTGCCACGCGAGTAGTTCCATAACTCTCCCCTATCAAATACTTCGGCGAGGCCCATCTGTTCTGGCGAGTCACAAAAGTATTGACCCAATCGGCAAGGTATTCGATGTCCGGATTGATCCCAAAGAATGTCGTTCTCGGCGTTTCAGGATTAGTAATTCTAGAATACCCCGTATTCACCGGATCGATATAGACAATGTCTGCCACATCAAGAATTGAATACGGGTTTGATTTTGTACCATAAGGCTGAACAGGATAGCCTTCATCGTCGATTTTCAGGACAACTGGACCAGTGTAAGCCAAATGCATCCAAATCGAGGCGGAACCAGGACCACCGTTGAAAGAGATCACCAGTGGTCTGGTGGTTTTATCGCTAATATCAGTCCGCTCATAGTAGGTATAGAAAAGCGATGCGATAGGTTCGCCTTTTTCATCCCAAACTGGCTGAGTGCCTGCAGTAGCCCGATATGGCACTTTTTTGCCTTTTATGGTGGTCTCATGAGTTGTGGTAATTTTTGATTCAACTTCAATTTTCCGCTCAATCTGTCCTTGAACTAAGGTTAGGGAAAATAAGGTAGCTGCAAAGAGCAAGTAAAATTTTTTCATAGTGTTGTTCTTTTTATGAATCCAATCTATAGGATGAATTTCATTCTGAAATAAATATTACACCAATGGATTCATTGTGCATTTCTCCCTTGACTCCCGCTGACTAGTCTTGCTATCACTACCGCAGGATAAAGAATTCCAATGGTGGACAGAAATACAGATAGCATCTTTGCCATGATTTGAACTGGGTACAAATCTCCAAATCCAACCGTAGTGAGTGAAACCAAACTGAAATAAATATAATAAGCATAGTCCTCGTCAACCCCGACTAGGTTTGGACTTCCCGAAATACTCGACCCTGTCAACAAATGGATGATTTCAAAGACAAAAGCCCCAAGGATCGCTACCAGCAAATAGACATTTATTGCTCCGATTACACGATAGATATTGATTTCAGAATCTCGAAATAACAGTTTCAAATTCACAATAATAAATACCATCATATTCAAAATTCCTACGATTCGTTCAGAGAGATAAAATTCAAAATCCCAATCCGAAAACCTGAGAATTCGAAGACCAAGCTGAACAAAGAAAAGCGCTGAAGTAATGAGAATTAAGGTGTTGTTTTTGGTAGACCAAATTCCAGTAAAGAATAAAAATAGAAAGACCGTGTTCACAAAGATGGAATGAACATGACCGTATTCGATAAGAATGGGTAGGACAAAAACCGTAAAAATCAAGAGTAGCAAAAGAATTCCGAAGCTGGCGTCGGTCAACCAATACTCAGTGAGTGATTTAAAAGCAGCCTTAACATGTCTCCGTTTCTTATGATGAGTTTTTTCCATTTTTTACTAGAATTCAAGAATTCCTTCTAAGACTTTTACTGCTTTTCCTTTAATAATCACTCGATCTTCCTGCTTCTCGAGATGAAGCTCGCCTCCTCTTTTACTGGCTTGATAAGCTTTCAATTGAGTTTTTCCGGAACGCTTATTCCAATAATCCATCAAAGCACAATGTGCAAACCCAGTAACCGGATCTTCGGGAACGCCGACATTTGGTCCAAAAAACCTACTGTAAATATCAAAAGAACCCTTTCCCGGTGCGGTGACAATTATCCCTTCCTCACTGTGCTTTGCTATCAAATCAAAATCAGGAACCAAGCTTTCAACCTCCTCAGCATTTTCAAGTTCAAAGATCCAATTCTTCCTCAACTGCGCAGCTCGGAGTATCTTTTTATCCATAAAACTTTCCTTGAAAAATGGATGGCTGTCTTCATGGGTAGGAATCAGAGGAAAATCCATTTCAAGAAAGTCTTGCTCTTTTTTGACTCGCAGTTCCCCACTCAATGTTTGAAATCGAATCGTTTGATCGGCCGAAGCCCAACCTGACTCAAACATCCAAAAGGACGAAGCTAAAGTCGCATGACCACAAAGATCTATCTCTAAAGTTGGAGTAAACCAACGTAAACCAAAGACTCCTGGAGTTTCAGTGCGTTCCACAAAAGCTGTTTCTGAGAGGTTCATTTCCATGGCGATGGCTTGCATCTGTGATTTGGAAAGTGAATTCTCCAACAAGCATACTCCCGCAGGATTTCCTGAAAAAGGTTTGGCGGAAAATGCATCCACCGTAACTATTGCAATTTTCATTTTAGTAGCGCTCTTTAAGAATGATCAAATGATGTTGAAAATGGCCGGGTATCATCCAAAAAAGTGCTCTTGGGGAATTTGGCTTTCCGCTTGCCAAGCCTAAGTTAGTCATTGATTCCTCCGGAAGAGTTTTGATCAGAGAGAGGACCGCCTGCCGCTGGTTTTTAAAATCCTCCAATAAATCCTGAATAGCAACCTGCCCGAAATTTGCATTTAGCACATACGGATCCTGGTCAAATCCTGGTAAAGGAGATTTCTCACCTCTTGCAAAGCAAAGTGCCCTGAAAGTCATGATTCGCTCCGTGTCAATAACATGGCCCAATACTTCTTTCGGAGTCCACTTTCCTTCTGCATAAGCTTTGTTTGCCCATTCCTCACTCTGCGTTTCAAAAAGACTTGAGCAAGATTGAATTTGCGCCTGAATCTGAACTTCGTAGGATTCATCAGAATTTAGTGCGAGGTATTTATTAAAATAATTGGGGTATTCGCCTTCTTCAGGTTTTTGCATGTTATTCATGTAAAATTTGATTACGCTTATAAGTATATGCGATAAATTTAAGGCAATCGAATAAATCAGACCTCACGATGTATAAAAAATTAATCACTCTTCTATTGGCGGTAGTTTCAATCCCGCTTTTCGCTCAAACCATCACAAACAGAAATCCTGAAATCGCAAAGCTTGTAGGCGAGGTTTCTTCAGATTCCTTAGAAAACTACGTACGAACTCTGGCTGCATTCACTTCGCGTCACACCTTAAATACCGATGCGAAAAATGGCATGCCGGCAGCTCAAAATTATGTGCTGAAAAAATTCAATGAATTTGCGAAGCAATCCGGCGGAAGGATGACTGCCGAAATTGAAAACTTCACCATTCCAGCAGATGCCCGACGGATTCTCAAAGATTCACCGGCTGCCAATGTGATTGCCACTTTGAAAGGCACCAATCCAACCGATGATCGGATTTTTGTGATTTCCGGTCATATGGATTCAAGGAACAAAGATGTGATGGATGCAGACGGCATCGCTCCGGGAGCCAATGATGATGGTTCAGGAACTGCTGCAGTGATTGAGCTGGCTAGAATCTTAGCCAAAAAAGAGTTTTCCGCTACAATACTTTTTGTAGCATTTACTGGTGAAGAAGAAGGACTTAAAGGTGCAACTTACTTAGCGGACAAGGCTAAAGAAATGGGCTGGAACATAGCCGGTGTTTTGAATAATGACATCGTTGGCAACAGCAATTCATCTGAGACATTGATCTCGGATAATCTCAAGATGCGTGTTTTCTCAGAGACCATTCCTGCATTCGAAACAGAGCAAATGTCTAGAATTAGAGCCTATACCAATTCAGAAAATGACAGCAGATCCAGGCAACTTGCTCGATATATCAAAGAAGTGGGCGAGCGCTATGTGGATCAATTTGAAGTGAAATTGATTTATAGAGCTGACCGATACTTAAGAGGCGGAGATCAAACTGCTTTTGCCAGAAATGGCTTTACGGCAGTTCGGATGTCTGAAATGAATGAAAATTTCTACCATCAGCACGAAAATGTCCGAATGGAAAACGGGATCCAGTACGGCGACTTACCTGAGTTTATGGATTTCGAATATTTGAGAAAGGTTTCAGCAGTGAACCTTGCTTCGTTGGTTTCTTTGGCAAATTCAGCTGGAGTACCTGAAGAGGTGCAGATCGATGTCAGAGGCTTGACGAATAAATCCATTTTGCTTTGGAAAGCCCCAAAAATTGGAAACGTAAAAGGCTATTATGTTTTGATGCGGGAGACTTCATCTCCAATGTGGGAGCGAAAGTTTTTCACTACTGAAACTACCTTGACGCTTCCCTATTCAAAGGACAATTATTTCTTTGCTGTGCAATCGGTAGCCGAAAGCGGAGCCGAAAGTTTGGCAGTGTTCCCTTCGCCTCTTTCTCGGTAAGAATTTAATTAAATCAATTCCAAATTGGTTTAAACTGGTTCTAAACGGAACTATAAGGTTTATATTTAGTTTATCATTCCAAATTGAAAAGACTATGAAACAGAAAGATATCGTAACGCTACAGCGTTCGCTTTTAGAGGATACAGAGAAATTGCTCAATCAGCAGGTAGAAATGGAAGGTAAATCTTCCGCTTATTATTTATCCATGGCTTCATGGTGTCACATGATGGGCTATGAGAATGCCTCAAGATACCTTTACACCCATTCCGATGAGGAAAGGATGCACATGATGAAGATTTTTCAGTACATCAATGAAGCTGG
>JBBQDY010000087.1:0-10247 GCA_038320155.1 Cytophagales bacterium | reverse complement strand
TATGTGGCAGCTGCAATGTTAAAAGGTCCAGGGGAGCGAAACAATCTACTTTTTGTCAATCAGGGGAAAAATGCTCAAGGGGAAATTACTTTTAAGGAACAGGCCTCGGAATTTGGAATAGCTGATTCAGGAAATTCTATGGGCGCATCCTTTATTGATTATGATTTAGATGGAGATTTGGATCTCTATGTATTAAATAATGAGCAAAGCAATGTTACTCCAAGTAACTACCGGGAAAAAATAATTGATGGATCAGCGATAAACAATGATAAGTTTTATCGAAATAATGGTGACGGGACTTTTACCGATGTCACCATCGAAGCAGGTATTACGATCGAAGGTTTTGGTCTAGGATTAGTTGTCTCAGATCTCAATAATGATGGCTGGCCAGATATTCATGTCAGTAATGATTATGTCACTAATGACATCCTCTACATCAATAATCAAGACGGGACTTTTTCCAATCAATCAAAAAACTACCTCAGGCATCAAAGCCAGTTTTCCATGGGTTCTGATATCTCTGATTTTAACAATGATGCGAAGCCGGACCTAATCACCATCGACATGCTTGGCGAGGATAACTATCGAAAGAAAACTACGATCGGTAAAAACTCTTATCAAGTTTACATAAGCAATGAGCAATGGGGCTATGAATACCAGTATGTCCGTAATATGCTTCATTTAAATAATGGCGCTGGAGTTCCGTTTAGCGAGATCGGGATGCTTGCTGGAGTATATCAGACGGATTGGAGTTGGGCTCCGCTTTTTGGAGATGTCAATAATGACGGTCACCGTGATTTGTTAATTACCAATGGTTTTCCAAGAGATATCACCGATAAAGATTTTGCGAATTACCGAGCAGACGTTGGGAATATTGCTACTAATCGACAACTTCTGGATTCTATTCCTATAGTGAAAATCCCAAACTACGCTTATCACAACAAGGGCGATTTGACTTTTCAAGATTCTGGATCTGAATGGGGTCTAAATGTGCCTTCCTTCTCCAATGGAGCAGCATTTGTAGATCTTGATGAGGACGGAGATTTAGATTACGTAGTGAATAACATAAATGACCCAGCCTTTATTTTTGAAAACACCCTCAATGATTTAGCCGAGAAACCAAACTACTTACGAGTAAAATTGAAAGGCACCTCCTTAAATCCTGATGGATTGGGAGCAAAGCTTGCCTTGGAATTGTCTGATGGAAGCCGACTCTATCAAGAGCAACAGATCGTTCGGGGCTACATGTCTTCCATAGAATCTACACTTCACTTTGGTCTTGGAAAATCCAATTCTGTAAATAATCTGCTCGTTATTTGGCCTGATGGGAAAGAATCGAGCTTCTCGGATGTTGCACCCAATCAAGTTCTTGTGGTCAATTATGCAGGCGCAAAAGTTGGAAAAAATGCCCTTGCAATCTTGGATAATACCCCAGAAGAGCCAATTTTCAAGGAAGTGTCAGATACTTTGGGTTTAACTTTTTTGCATGAAGAAGAGGATAAAATAGATTTCAATATTCAACGGACAATCCCTCACAAACTAAGTCAATACGGGCCGTCCTTAGCTGCCGGAGATGTTAATGGTGATCAACTGGAAGACCTGATTATCGGCTCGGCATCTGGGTTTTCTCCGAAATTATTTTTGCAAAAAGCTGATGGCACTTTCGAGGAGAAAGCGCTACTAGAAGGCGAATCCAAAGCTTTTGAGGAAATGGGCATGTTGTTGTTTGATTTGGATAATGACGGTGATCTCGATTTGTATCTCGTATCAGGCAGCAATGAATTTCTACCTGATGCAGTAGAATATGTAGATCGGATCTACCTGAATGACGGCAAGGGTATTTTCTCCCTCAATAAAGATTTCTCAGGAATAAAAGCAAGTGGTTCAGCAGTTCGAGCTGCTGACTTTGACGGAGATGGATTTTTGGATTTGTTTGTTGGAGGACGCAGCCCCATTGGAAAATATCCCATGGCAGATCAAAGTTTTTTACTTAAAAACAATGCGGGTATTCTTCGGGATGTAACTGATGAAATTGCCCCTGGGTTGAAAAATTTAGGGATGGTCACCGATGCGATTTGGTCTGATATTGATCAGGATGGGAAAATTGATTTGGTGGTTGTCGGGGAATTGATGGCCATTACAATTTTTAAAAATGATGGTGAAAAATTCAACAAATTGTCAAACACTGGCTTAGAAAACCACCTAGGCTGGTGGAACTCAATTATTTCAGGCGATTTCGACCAAGATGGAGATACTGATTTTATCGTCGGGAATTTGGGAAAAAACAACCCACACCATCCAACTTTTGAAAGACCATTGAAAATCTATGCTAAAGATTTTGACGGAAATGGGAGTATAGATCCCGTCACTTTTGCCTATTACAAGGACCGTTCTGGCACGTTCAATTCATTCCCGAGTCATTTTTGGGATGATTTATATGGGCAAAGCACACTATTCAGAAGGAAATTTGAACGGTATAAGTCTTATGCGCTGAGCACTGAAAATGATCTTTTTACAGACG
Source organism: Cytophagales bacterium (assembly GCA_038320155.1). GTDB lineage: Bacteria > Bacteroidota > Bacteroidia > Cytophagales > Cyclobacteriaceae > Algoriphagus. The sequence goes on along the minus strand of JBBQDY010000087.1, from coordinate 7,726 downwards.
CTGAAAAAGAAGGTGCCATGATTCTGGTCGGAAATTATGACGAGTCAGCTTACATAAAAAATAATGGAGACGGCACATTTGAAGTGATAGCGCTGCCAATCGAGGCTCAGATCGCTCCTGTGAATGGGTTGGTTAGCCAGGATGTGAATGGTGATGGATTCTTGGATGTAGTATTGACAGGGAATGACTACGGCAATGAAATTTTCACAGGAAGATTAGATGCACATATAGGGCTAGTGTTGCTAGGAGATGGGAATGGAAATTTTACACCTCTTTCTTCCAGCAAAAGTGGGTTTGTCGTTCCAGGAGATGCAAAAGCTTTAATCAAACTAGCCTCTACAACAGGTTCACCGCTTTTAGTTGCTTCTCAAAACAGGGGGCCGCTAGAAGTCTTTAGGCATAAAATGGCGCCAGTCGGATTTAAGAATATTTCTCCATCTCCCCAGACAATGGCAATACTCATCGAATTGGAAAACGGGAAAAAGCAACGAATCGAGACAAGTTATGGAGCCGGATTTCTGTCTCAATCTTCCCGGTCAATAGCGATTCCAGCAAATACCAAATCAATTACGATGATCGATTATAAAGGAAATAGTACTCCATTTAATTTTCCTACCTCAGACTAATCAGCCATAAAGTTCACCTGATTTTGCCTCGCAGATCTCCACGATCAAGTCTGCTACTTTATCCGTCACGTCTTCAAAGTAAAGCCTTCCTTTTTCAGAGGAGGCTTTTTTCGGATTGCCTATTCCTGTATCGGCTGTCACCTCTGACCATTTGCGCTCTGCCCAAGCCCACTTCTCGCGGAAGCAGATAGCTTTGTGCAAGGAAAGGGTAAATTTCCTATCTATTCATCAGTTACGGCTACTGCCTCATTACTTTTATAGTCTTCGAAGAAAGTTAGAAATCCCTTAAATGCATTTTCGATTTTTTATTGATATTCTTTCCCAAATCCATTAACTAATATTTCCAACCCACTTAAAACTATTTTTAAAATATAGGTGGTTCCCTCCCAATTTTGTTCTCTTCAAATTGTCCTAAATAATACTCATCTATATATTCCTGAACTTTAATCTTTTGATTTCTTGGGCTGTTCATACATTGATTTATTTTTAGTAAACGACCAGTAATCCATTTGCCTATACCCCAATTCATTTAAAAAATCTCAAAAGGACATTAACTAGATCTAAAGCTTATTTTTAAAAATATGGTAAATAGGATTAATAAAGAGTATTTACATGTCAAAAGCGCTTATGAAAGTCACGTCTTTCAATAACTATTGTAACCACACTTCTTACAATTGAAAATATTGACCTCTTACAATCCTTCAAATATTCTAAAAGCCTTTGTCACTTAAACAATTCTGTGAAATTTTTTTAGATGTAAACCCATATTTGGGCCTTTCGTACGTGGAAAAATTTGAAAATCCCCGCACTCGAATCGACTGCACTAATTTTTATTGTTTTAAATTTGGATTTTGTTTGAGAATATTTAAAATTAAGTATTGTATTAAAGAAATAAACTCAAAACAGAAGCTAATGGCCTATTAATCTACAAAAGTCATCACCCGCCTCATAATCCAGTAGCCATATTCACATCTATTGGAATTCCTTTTTGTCGGTTTACAAAAACCAAGGTATAGTTGCAATAGAGTTCTATAATTCAGACGTTTATCTATTGCAATTATTTTTCGCGATATCGCTAAAGATTGCACCAAAAAAATTCAGACAAGTTTTTAAATTATTCTTGTTATCCAATCTATCTACGTTTATGAAAAATCTCTACAAAAGGCTAAGTGTGTTTATGATGCTCTTGGCGATTTCGAGTACGGTCGTACTTGCTCAAATCAAAGTCTCAGGAAACGTCCTGGATGAATCTGGCTTCGGACTTCCAGGAGCCACCGTACTTGTAAAAGGAACGACTACAGGAGTTGTGACTGATGTCGATGGAAATTACAATATTGATGTTCCTTCAAATGAATCAATACTCGTATTTTCTTTCGTCGGGTATACAACGTTGGAAGAAGTGGTACAGAACAGATCATTGATCAACGTTAAGCTAAAACTATCAGAAAGTTCACTTCAGGAGATTGTTGTGACTGGATATGGAGCTCAATCCAAAAGAGACATCACTGGCGCAGTAACGACTGTGAATACAGACGATCTGCTCTCTATTCCAGCGACTACATTTGCACAGCAGCTTCAAGGAAGAGCTGCCGGAGTGAATATTGTCAACGATGCTACTCCAGGAGGTGAAGCGACTGTCCGTATCAGGGGCTTTGGTACTATTGGCAATAATAACCCTTTATATGTTATTGACGGTGTCCCTACAGAGAGACAAGGAAATTTAAACCCAGCAGACATTGAGTCTATTCAAGTGTTGAAAGACGCATCTGCAGCTTCAATCTATGGATCAAGAGCTGCAAACGGTGTAGTTATCATTACCACCAAAAGAGGGAAAGTTGGTAAGCCGACTATTTCATTTAATACCTATCATGGAACTCAGCAATCTGGAAATTCTCCGCAAGTGTTGAACTCAGCAGAACTTGGACAATATTTATATCTAGCAGATATCTATGCAGGTAAAACTCCATCACATGGACAGTATACCTATGGTCCTAATGGAGAAGTAAGGATTCCAGATTTTGTTTTTCCAAGTGGAGCTATGAACGGTGATCCAGCAACAAACCCAGATCTTTATTCTCTGAGACCGGGAAATATTTATGCAATCACTGAATCAGCTGATACCGACTGGTGGGAAGAAGTGACTAGATCTGCGGCTATTAGAAATTATCAAATTTCTGCATCTGGTGGAACTGAGAATGGCCGATATGCTTTATCGGTTGGGTATTTCAATCAGGAAGGAATCATTAAGTTTATTGGTTATGAGAGATATTCATTGAGAGCCAATACCGAGTTTAAAATGCTTAACAATAAATTGACTGTTGGTGAAAACCTTTCGGTGACATTTGACAATAGAAAGGGGGGATTTGGCAATCAGGAAGAGCAAAATGCCGTATCTGGATCTTACAAGCACCATCCTTTGTTGCCTGTATACGACATCGCTGGCAATTTTGCCGGTAGTAGAGGCGCTAACCTTGGAAACAACTTCAACCCTTTTGCGGTCCTTTCACGGCAGCAAGACAACAGAACTTTCAGAATGAGGGTATTTGGTAACGCTTATGCTTCTTATGATTTCACTGAAAACATCCAATTTAAAACAAGTCTAGGTATTGATGCAAACACGAGCAGAGGTAGGTACCTAGGTCGTCCTCAGCCTGAATATGTAGAAGGGAACTTTATCAATAGCACCACTGCGACTAATGATTATCAGTATCAGTGGGTGTGGTCAAATGTCTTAAGCTATGCTAAGACATTCAATGACGTTCATAATGTGGACGTGTACGTCGGAACTGAAGCGATCAAGGAATTTGGTGAGTTCTTCTCTGCAGGAAGACAAAGGTTTGCATTTGATTCTCCTGAAATTCTTAGCTATTTGGATTTAGGTGATGCAACAACGGCATCCAATTCGGGGAATGTGTCCAGAGATTATAGCTTGTTTTCTCAATTCGGTAAATTTAACTATTCTTATTTGGACAAATATTTGATTCAAGTTATCGTAAGAAACGATGCTTCTTCTAGATTCTTGTCAGCATCAAGAAGCGCGGTTTTTCCTGCATTTAGTTTGGGATGGAGATTGTCTGAGGAGGCTGCAATCAAATCAGCATTGCCGTTCGTGACTGATATGAAATTGAGATATGGATGGGGCAAGACAGGTAACCAAGCAATTGGTGATTACAACGCTTACACTACTTATAGATCTAATATTTTCAATGCTGGATATCCTATTGATGGATCTGCCACTTCTCCGACAATCGGATTTGATGCACAAAGATTCGGTAATCCGAATGCTAAGTGGGAAACAACCACTTCCAACAACCTAGGACTGGACGTTTTGATGTTTGGTGATAAGGTTAATTTGGAGTTTGATGTTTGGCAGCGAGTTACTACCGATATGCTATTTACTATTCCTATTACCTTCTCTGCAGGTGATGCGGGAGCTCCATCTTCTAACGTAGGTCAAATCACAAACAAAGGAATTGACCTAAATCTAGGCTATAAAAATACTGCTTCGGGTGGAGATTTTAGATACAGTGTTTCTGGCAATATATCAACTTACAGAAACGTAGTGGATAAATTGGATGACAATGAAGGCACCAGATTCTTCGGTTTTGGATCAAGAGTACCGGCTGTAACTCTGACTCAGGCAGGACTACCGTTGTCTTCTTATTATGGTTTCAATGTACTGGGAATATTCCAAACACAGGAAGAGGCTAATTCTCACGCAACTTATGGAAGTTATAATGCTCCAGGCAAATTCAAAATTGAAGATGTAAATAATGACGGGGTCATTACTGACGACGATAGAACAGTAATCGGAAATCCGCATCCAGACTTTACGTATGGTATAAATGTGAATTTGGGTTATAAGAGTTTTGAGTTTACCATTTTCGGTAATGGTTCGGTAGGAAATGATATCTTTAACTATGTCCGTTACTTCGCTGATTTCAATACTTTCCAAGGTAACAGATCAAAAGCAGCTCTTTATGATGCATGGCAACCTAGCAATCCAACAGCGCCTAGGTCACAGTGGGTAGCAGCTAATCCGAATGCAACAGCTCCTATTATGGATGCCAATGATCAAGTAAGTAGCCGTCCTTCAAGTTACTTTATTGAGGATGGTTCTTATTTCCGAGTCAGAAACATTCAATTATCTTATAATTTGCCGGCTGCTACATTGTCTAAAATTGGATTTGCTAGAGCATCTGTATATGTACAGGGACAAAATCTTATAACTATTACCAAGTACTCAGGACTTAATCCTGAAATTCAGACAAATACTGATAATACGCTAGGATTTGATGGGGGTTATATGCCAGTATCTAAGAATTTCTTGGTAGGTCTTAATCTAAATTTCTAAATATATTTTGCTATGAAAACGATATATAAATTACTTTCAATTGTAATGTTATTATTTGTTACGATCAGTTGTAATGACGAATTCTTAACAAATGAGCCACAAGGACAATTCTCATCGAGAGGATTGGCTACTGAATCAGGAGTTGAAGGACTTCTTTTAGGCTCTTATAAAATGCTTTCAGGTACTGGACTAGATGGTCAGGCTCCTTGGGAAAATGATGTTCAAAACTGGGTATTCGGTGGTATAGCTTCAGACGATGCTTATAAGGGCACAGATGCAGGTGATCAGCCTGAGCAGTCTTTTATTGAAGCTTATGATTTTCAGGCCTTCAATGGTCATGTCAAAAATAAGTGGAGAGGTCTTTATAAAGGTATTGCACGAGCAAATGATGCATTGAATACCTTGAAACTGGTAGAGAATGTCAGTGAAACTACGAAGAATCGTATTACAGCAGAGGCAAGATTTTTAAGGGGATTTTTCCATTTTGAAGCTAGAAAAATGTGGAAAAGACCTCCTTATATCAGCGATGAGGTTTTTGATATCAATGATGTGGAAAGTACAAAGGTCCCTAATGACGTAGAAATCTGGCCTGCAATCGAAGCGGATCTACAAGCTGCTATGGAAAAACTTCCCGAGTCGCAAGCTCAAGTAGGAAGACCTACCAAATGGGCAGCTATGGCTTTGCTAGCAAAAGCAAAAATGTATCAGGGATGGGATGCAAACGGGACTGCGAACACTCTAAAACTCACTGAAGCTAAGGCGCTTTTGGATCAAATCGTAGCAAGTGGGAAATTCACGCTTGTTGATAAATTCCAAGACAACTTCTTGGTTGCTACTAGAAATAACGCTGAGTCTATCTTTGAAATTCAGTATGCCATCAACAGTGCCAATGACCAAGCTTCAAATCAAGGTGTAGGTCTTGCGCACCCATACATCGATCCATGGGGATGCTGCGGGTTCTACCAAGCTTCTCAAAATTTGGTGAATTCTTTCAAGACTTCTGCAGTAGGACTTCCACTTTTGGATACTTTCAATAGTTCTGATGTGACATGGGAGACTGAATACACCGGTTTCCTTGATCCAAGAATTGATCATTCTCTCGGAAGACCAGGAATTCTTTTTAAAGATTTCAAAATCCATGGTACAGATTTTATCAGAGACGTATCTTACGCTGGTCCGTATTCTTCTATGAAGCATGTAGCCGAAAAAGCAGGTTTTGGGATTGGTGGATGGGGAAACCTAACAGCTAATAACTACAGAATCCTACGCTATAGCATGGTTTTATTATGGTTAGCTGAGGCTGAAGTGGAAATTGGAAGCCTTGAAAGAGCAAGAGAACTGGTGAATATGGTTAGAACTAGAGCAGCAAATCCAGCTGGATTCGTTCCCAAAGCTATTCAAGGAAGTTCAAGAAATGATTTCACTATAGTGAATGGTGTTCCAGCGGCGAATTACAACATCAAAACGTATAGTACTTCTTGGGCCGATAAAAATCTTGCCAGAAAAGCTGTAAGATTTGAAACACGGCTTGAGTTTAGCATGGAAGGACATCGTTTCTTTGATCTTCAAAGATGGGGAGTTTCTGCTGAGGTTTTGAATGCATACTTGGCAGTTGAAAAGAATAAGCGAGTGTACTTGAGTGGGAAATCATTTACTAAAAATAAAAATGAATATTTCCCTATTCCACTTGAAGCAATTGATAGATCATTGAAAGAAGGAAAGCCTACCTTAGCTCAAGATCCAAATTATTAATTTGACTTAGTTTAACCCTTATAGAGTCTATTCGATTATTCTCGGATAGACTCTATTTTTATGTCTAAGACTCTCAAGTTTTCAGCGTTGTATGATGGTTATTTTTCAATGTTTTTTTTGAGACTTATTGGGGTTATTTACCTGAAAATTTGGGTTGAAAAGTTAAAACCTCCGATTTGATTAGCTATTGATTCGTTTTGATTCTTAGTATTCATCAAAGATTCTTGCCATCAAAATTAATAATATCAAATACCAGAAATGCGTTTTGTTAATCTAATGAAATTTGAATGTTTACGATTACTGGCTTTGTTGCACATCATGTCAGAAAGGAAAGTCTTTTTCAATTGCGATCTGCTGCTGAAACTGGAATTGATTTCAACACTGAAATTATAAACTGTGACACCTTCAATATTCTCATTGATGAATATATTTTTAATGGTGGGGGATTTGTTTCAGGGGATATTGTTTAAAATGTGTATCCGCAATGCTACACGTAGCCAAATTTAATTTTGAATTGGTTTGAAAAATCCCCCTTTCCCCCTTTGAAAAAGGGGGAATTTGATCCGAATCCAATCAAGATTTTGTTTTAATTCTGTACTTGCACTTATGAGGATACACATATTGTTTAAAATGGTTTCCCTGATCTCTTCTTTACTGGAAATCAAGTTACCTAAACGCTTCAACTGATTCAGTGAGATTTCATATTCAAAGACTTTTCCTCAACAGTTGGGATTGTATTCCATTTATTGTTTGCCTCAGACTAATCAGCCATAAAGTTCACCTGATTTTGCCTCGCAAATCTCTACTATCAAGTCGGCTACTTTATCGGTTACGGCCTCAAAGTAAAGCCTTCCTTTTTCAGGGGAGGCTTTTTTCGGATTGCCTATTCCTGTATCGGCTGTCACCTCTGACCATTTGCGCTCTGCCCAAGCCCACTTCTCTTGAATGCCTTTAATTTTAGATTTTTTTTCATCTCCCATTCCCGCTTGGTCTA
>JBBQDY010000086.1:0-10255 GCA_038320155.1 Cytophagales bacterium | reverse complement strand
CCACATCAATCCCAAGTCTTCAAAGCGCTTTGCTACGGCATGGCCTGTGACCGCATCGTACTTCCCATGCATATCCACGCAGATGTCGATTTTAGATCCCACTGCTTCTCTTGCAGCAGCAACTTGGTTGTACATTCGCTCCAATTCTCCTGGACTAGCAGTCCAGTTGTAAGCATCGTATTTATTGGGGTCTTTTGCTTCGTCCACATCAAATTTCACCGCGGTGAATCCCCTCTTGACTGCATCCGTTGCAGCATCTGCAAAGTCTTGAGGTGTAGGCGTTCCATTGCGATACAAAGCCGTGTCGCAGTAAACTCTGATTTTATCCCGGAACTTCCCGCCCAGTAGTTGGTAAACCGGAAGACCCAAAGCCTTTCCAGCGAGATCCCAAAGGGCGCTTTCAACAGCAGTCAAAACTGCCACATACATCCCTGATTGTGCTCCCTCGAAGAAGCCTGATCTTCTTATATCTTCGAAGAGGCGATGTACATTCAGCGGGCTTTTTCCTTTGATTCGCTCACCAAACATCTTGACCAAATGGTAAGTCCCAGGTGTGGCATCCACCCCTTCTCCACATCCCCATACATCCTGATTCGTGTAGATTTTCACAAAGAGGCTATGGCCATTTCGGATATAGCCACATTTGATTTCTGTGATTTTCAGATCTGAAGGAATCGATGATTTAGGAGCTTGAGATATGGCTGTTTCAAATTGACTTCCAAAACTCGGTATTGCCGCCATTCCAGCGGCGGCGGTTAAAGCACTTTTGGTCAGAAAAGACCTTCTTGAATTTGATTTTGACATGATTGATTGGGTTTAAAGAGGTTTACCAAGTTCGATTTTTGAGATACTCTTGAATTTGGCTTTTCGGAACAGGAAGCTCATCGATGTGCTCATTGAGCCATTCAGAAAAGTCCCGTTCGATTTCATCTGACCAGCGTGTGTCTATCTGTCCGGCAGTATATTTTTCTTCGCGGAGCCGCTCATGCCCGAACATATCCCGAAGGCGGACGATCTCAGAGGTGACCACAACTTTCTCTACCAAGTGCGGAGGAATAAAGGAAACGCCACCATTTCTACCCAGAACCACGTCTCCTGGCATGACCGTCACCTGCCGAATTCGGGTAGGTTGATTGATGCCGACAAGCATCGTGTTAAGGTTTCCAGACTGATTATGATGAGAAGGGTGATAGCTTCCAAAATATGAGGTAAAACCACCGATTTCTTTCAGGCCACTGATATCACGAATGGCACCGTCGTAGACGATTCCGTTGCCAGACTTGGCGTAAATCGCATTTCCTACATTGTCTCCGATTGTCGGACCATTGGTTTGGATTCCAAACTGATCCGCTACATACACATCTCGCTTTACCAGCAAATCCACCGGCCACGAATTTTGTCCTCGTTTACCTTCTGCTTTACCCCGATCATCAATCGCATTGTGGACATCTGGTCTGCCAGGCAAGAAAGTGGCTGTCAAAGCCCTTCCAATTAAAATGCTATCTGGATTGATAATCTGCCATCCGTCTGCATATTGATAGAAGTAGCCTTCATTTTTCATTACTGCCCAGGCTTCATCATGTGTGACAAGTTGCATCCGATCGAGCAAATCATCGGAGACTTTAGGCCTTCCATCTTCAAACCGTTCCCCTTTCCATTCTCGGGTTAGGTATATCAGTTCTTCTTTTGTGATTTGCTGCGCAAATAAGTCGCTCAGACCAAAGCAAAAAAGTATTAGCAGGAAGCTAAGTTTAGTATTCCTCATAGAAATAGATCGCTTGAAATTGAAAGAAAAAACGCAGGCCCAAGAATTGAGCCTGCGTTTACATTACTTATCCCACCAAACTTTGGTAGCCAGATCATCAGCTCCCTGAGCAGAAATTGCTGCATTCACTTTTTCAGCATTCACGGAAATTTCCGAGTTGGGGTAAGTCAATCTGTTGATAAACAAGACTTCTCTTCCTGGAAAAGGATTTGGCTGCAATGCGGGGAAACCACTTCTTCTGAAGTTGGCGAAAGCCTCAGGGCCATTCATCAGACTAGAGACCCAGTACTGGGTATTGATTTGATCCAAAGCGGTGGCAGTGGTGTAAGGATTTGCAACTAAATATGCGTCGATATCTCCTGCAGGAATGACTATCGCAGGATCAACTGAAATAAGTTGCTGCATGTGAGCCCGAACTCCAGAATTGTAATAATCTGCTGCGGTCCCTGTAGTAATCCATCCACGCTCTCTAGCCTCTGCCAAAAGCAATAATGTCTGAGAAGCGGTGACCAAGAAAGTTGGTGCTTGAATTTTGGCCAGTCTCCTACGATCTACTTGTGCAAATTCGTAGAAGCTTGCAAGACCGGCACTTGCGGCTGCAGTGATTGCGGTTGCATTATCATTTCCCATCGGAATCCCTTTGTGGACTGCCGCATCAAAAGTTTGATTGCCGACAGATTGCTCTGGTCCCGACTTTGCTCCTTTGTAGGTTACTGCTATTGCAGAAAGTCTCGGATCATTTTTGCTTCGCAAATAATTCACAAAAGGTGCAGTCATGTAGTAATTTGCAGCTTCAGTAGCATTCAGCAAGTTTCCGATAGGATTCGTATAGTTTGCATCATGTCTGATAACTGCATTGTCCGCATTTGAAGTGATTACACCACCTTGAAATGCTCTCGCTGCGACTTGAGCTGCAGTTGTAGGATCTATTTCACTCAATCTCATCCCAGCCCGGAGCAGCAATGAATTGCCTAAAGCTTTCCACTTCATGATATTTCCCGAATAAAGAATATCCGCTGACTCCACACGCCCTGATGGATTCAGTGCAGCAGATGCTTCTGTCAATTCTTTAATAATATCTGTATAAATGGCCTGCTGCTGATCGTAAGATGGGAAAAACACCTGATTGGTATATCCAGCTCCACCCTCTGTGTAAGGAATTGCACCATAGCTATCTGTTAGTATCATGAAGGCAAATGCCTGAACGATCCGTGTCATCTGATATAAATTGGACCTAGCAGGATTGTCTTTGACCTGCGAAATGACATCTTTCGTGTTTTTAATTACATTTCGATAGTAAGTCTGCCAATTGCCTTGAGTAGAAGCCCGATTGTCTTGGTTATAGTTCGCTCCGGTTAATACCCCTGAATTTGGAGATATGATCTGCTGCACGATCCCAATTTCATAGACCAGAGTAGAGGTCGGAAACGCCAATCCTAAAGAAGCTGCATTTAACTGAAAAGCAGGATCAATAGCTGTCGCGCTGACTTTGTTGGTATTCAATTCGTCAAAGCCTTCATCACATGAAGCTGTAAAAAGCATCATTGAAAGCAAGAGTATATAATTTAGTGTCTTTTTCATGATTGCTACTTTTAGAATTTAACATTTAGGTTGAATCCAAGTCCTCTGGTGGTAGGCAATCCTGTAGATTCCATTCCCACTAGATTATCGGAGGAGTAGCCGAACGATTCCGGATCAATATTATCCACCCACTTCCTGAGCATTAGGACATTGTTTGCGACGAAGTTTAGCTTTAGTCCTCTGAAAGGCTGATTTGGCCCTAGGTGCTTAGTGAAATCATATCCAAGTGTCACCTGTCTTAGCTTCCAATAGCCACCATCGTAAATCACCGGCTCAACTAAGGCTTGAGACCTAACCACTTCCCAGTAAGATTGAACTGGAGCAACTGCCGTGTTAATTTCGCCGGCTTGATTGACTCCCACACCAGTAACACCGGTTTCGCGACCTTCCAAAGTCATTTGATGCAATCCATGACGAACGGCATTGAAATTTGTACCGGAAAGCATCACGTTCCCAAGTTTGAAATCGATCAAGAAGGAAAGTTGGATTCCCTTATAGTTGAAATTGTTGTTGAATCCACCAACCCAATTTGGCAGCGCACTTCCGAAATTGACCAGATCAGGCGTCCGAAGTGGAATGCCATTGGCTCCAAATATTTGCCGGCCCTGAGCATCCCTACGGTATCCGAAGCCGGCGATTTGACCCATTTCCTGTCCTACGATTTGGCGAAGCTCTCCGTTAAACACGTGCGTACCCACTGTAATCCGCTCGCCGGGAGTATCTGTCAAAAGACTTAAAACCTCTGTGATGTTATATGCACCATTGAAACTTGATTCCCAAAGGAAATTCTCAGTTTCGATCGGCACTACCCTCAACAGCATTTCTACACCCATGTTGCTACTTTGTCCACTATTGATGGAAGTATTCACAAAACCGGAAGCATCAGAAATCTGAGCACTTACAATTTGATCGGTGGTGATCTTGCGGTAAGCCGCCATGTCTAGGTATACTTTTCCTTGAAACATATTTAACTCAAAGCCCACTTCGGTTTCTGCGATTCTCATCGGTCTCAAATTCGGGTTAGGAAGATTAGTTCCTATCGGCCCACCTACCGGCTGACCTCCGAAAAGGTTATTATTTATTCCATAAAAAAGCACGTTAGAATAAGGCCCAACGTCGGCATCGCTTCCAACCTCACCATATGCCAATCTCAATTTCCCAAAGTTCAGCCAGTTATTAGTCCCAGTTGACTCAGTAAAGACATAACTCGCAGAAACAGATGGGTAAAGAATGCTTCGGTTTTCTATCGAAAGTGTAGAGAACCAGTCATTTCTCAAGGTACCCGTCACAAACAAAAGTTTCTTGTAGGAGAATTCTGCTGATCCATAAAGTGAATTCACTGCCCGCTCATTCAGATCATAAATTGGATCTTTTGCTCGACCATTTTGAACCGTGTATAAATCCCTAACAACAAAATCGGTTACCTGAACAGAATTGAGATCCGATCTTCGCTGCATGTGATTTCCGCCAAAATTCACATTGATACCGATGTCACCAAATTCCTGAAAAGCATTGATTAAGAAATCTGTATTGATCTCTCGAAATCTTCTCGACTCCTGGGTATAAACCCCGTTTACGAAACCCTGAGGTGCAGGAGCTCTTGAAGCTTGGCCTGTTGGAAAATTGTTGTAATCCTGATCTCTGGCCCAATAATCCTGTCCTACTCTACCTTGGATAAATAGCCAAGGAAGTATATCGTATTTGACAGCGATATTCCCAAATATTCGATCTCTTCTGATAGTTTGGAACTGTTCAGCCAAGGTGAAATAGGGATTAGTACGATTTCGAAATCGAGAGTAAACCGCCTCATTTCCATTCGCATCATATTTATTGGCATCAAGAACGTCAAGAGGCATGGAATTGGCCAGATTGTATAATACCACTGGAATAGTGTTATCCTGCTGCCCTACATTTGGGGGATTTTTATTCTCTTCGACCGAATAATTTATATTTCCTCTAAAGCTGAATTTTGGACTTAGATCGTATCCAAAACCAAGGTAAATCGTCTTTCTATTGAAGGTATTGTTTGGGACTATGCCTTTTGAATTCAAATCTGAAAAACTCAAACTTAGTCCGCCTTTGTCTCCAGTAGAAGATACCGTGACTGAGTTTGTGGTATTTTGACCATTTCTAAAAAAGTCCCGAACGTGATTTCTCACCGGCTGATAAGGAACGGTCACTCCGTCAAACAAAACCTGAGTCAATCCGGGTGCAAACTTTTCACCGAAAGACCATTGTCCAGAGGTTGGATTTGGAGTAGTGGGCCTTACACCTTGCTCACCTTGCCCATATTCATATTGATAATCGGTAAAGTCCAGCGGAGCCTCATTGGTATAGTTTAGGTTATAAGTCACTCCTATTCCCTTAGAGTCTCCTTTGGTTTTTGTGGTCACCATGATGACGCCATCTTTTGCTCTAGAACCATAAAGTGCAGCAGCAGCAGCACCTTTCAATATGGTCATGCTTTCCACATCATCCGGATTGATACTGGATAGACCATCCCCACCATCTGAGGTATTTCCACCACCTCTTACTCCGATGGAGTTATCAGAAGCGTTATTTCCTGGATTTGTGCCAAAGTTGGTATTATCAATCGGTACGCCATTTACTACGATCAGTGGATTGTTTTGGCCTGAAATGGATGACTGACCCCTAATTCTGATTTTGGAAGTACCGCCAGGGCCAGTACCTAAGGAGGAAATATTTACCCCTGCTACTTTGCCCTGAAGTGCATTCATGAGGTTTGGAGTTCTGTTGATAGTCAATTCATCTGCCTTCACTTTTGAAGTAGAATATCCCAAGCTTTTGGAGGATTTCTCAATCCCCAAAGCAGTGACCACGATTTCATCCAAATCGCTTTGGTCTACTTCCAAATTGACGTCGATTACTGACCTACCATTAATTGCGATTTCCTGAGATAGATAACCTACAAATGAAAACACCAAAATTGAATTTTCATCCGTTGCCGAAATCACATAATTGCCCTCTACATTGGTGACCGTCCCATTCGAAGTTCCTTTTACCAGTACGTTGACCCCGGGGAATCCATTTCCCTGCTCATCCACTACCTTTCCACGAACATCGAATGCTTTTTTTACGCTGGTCATTTCCACCCCTCGTCTAACTTTTGTAGTGACAATTGGAGTTGAATTTCCAGAAAAATTAGCAGCTATTGTATTTGAAAAAGCATCTACTGAGCCACTCTTATTATTCCTTTTTGGCTTTTTTTCAAAAATGATGTAAAACTTCTCTCCTACCTTTTCATAGGATAGATTTGAGTTTTTAAGTAATTCTGCAAGTCCTTCTTCGACAGATTTGAAACTCTTCTTTGAGGTACTTGCTTTCTTCGACTGAACCAGCTCGTCTTTGTAGGCGATAGATACATCAAAGGTCCTTTCGAGTTCAGTGAAGCTCTCTTTTAGTAAAGGAGATTCTTGTTTTCGCTCACTGACACTTTTCTGTTGCTTTTCAGAAGCATAGAGCTCTGTGATTTGCGCATTTGCAAAAGGCAGAATCCAGCAGCTTAGATACAGGATTAGTAAAAGCTTTTTCATAATTGATTGGGTTTTGGATTAGTTGCATTAAAATCATGATTATTTTTTAATTAAATAGTTATTGTTTGTTTTGATAATTTCTACGTTGAAAATCTTTGAAATCTGATTCATAAAGGCACCTGCATCAGTTATTGGCATAGATCCAGAAGCAGTCTGAATCAAAAGTGCCTCGTTTTCTACTTCTACCTGGATTCCATAGTTATCCCTAACTTTCTGGATCATTTCACCCAGTGAGGTTTCATCTAGATTCAAGACTTTTTTGGTCCAAGAGACATAGTTTGCCGCGTCGACTTCTTTCTTATTGTATTTACTTTCCTTGAACTCCACCAATTCATTAGGCTTCATCAAGATTTTGCCTTCAATATCTTTCATGGGAAAACTCAGCGTGATTGCACCCGAACTCAAAACCACTTGGGTATTATTGGCTCGATGATAAACATTGAATTCTGTCCCAAGCACTTCTATAGCCACCCCTTTTCCTGTAAATACCTTAAATGGTTGGTCGTCTTCAAGATGAATCACTGAGAAAAAGGCTTCACCTTCAACATATATCTCTCGTGCTGCTCTTTGATCCCAGTTGTCTTCAAACTCTAAGGTGGAATTGGAATTAAGAATTACTTTGGAATAATCTGGGAGTGTGATTTCCTGGGTTTCTCCGAAGGCTGTTCGATAAGTCACCAAGGAACTTTGTTGAGTCCAAAAAACATAGGACACGCTAATCAATATCAAGAGGCTGGCAGCGACATACCAGAATTTAGTTTGCCGAATAATTGGCTTCGTGGTGTTTTTAGGGTGAATATCAGCTTGGATAGCTGACCAAAGTGTGGAGACCGCTGATTCTGGTAACTGGTAATGGGGAAGCCCAAGATTGAAAAGTAATCTACGTGCCTCATCAATTATTTCTACTTTTTCGGGATGAAGTTGACACCATTCTTGCCAAAACTCCTCATGATCAGAATCGGGTCTGAGGACCCAATCTCTAAAAAATGGATCACCTACAAAATCAGCGACGGTATATTCTGAAAAGTCTCTTAAATCTGGCATTGCAGGTATTTGGGGTTTAATACTTATAAGAGAGAGCAAAGTCAATTTACTCATCACTTTTCTTTAGAAAAATTTGAATTTATTTCAAACCGCAATCAAATGCTCTTCAATTAGCTTTAAAGACCAACTTATTCAAGCTAAAAAAATCCATTTACCAACTAGTATTTGGATTGACTTTGGAATCGGTGATTCTAAGTTATTCCCCTCTTCTAATCCTATGTGGCTATGATTACTATGTGGTGGAAAAGAATCCTCTGCGGAACCTCTGCAACCGCGGTTGAATAACTTCAGAAAAAAGTGTTTTTCATGTTTTTGCGCAGAATAGCGATCGCTTTGGAAAGTAGATTATGCACCGAATCAACCGATATACTCATCAAGCTTCCCACTTCCTGAAAGCTCAACTCATTGTAAAACCGTAGAATCACGGCCTCTTTTTGTCTTTTGGTCAGTTCATTAACGGCATTCTGAAGGGATTTTATTTGTTGATCATTGCCTTGGCTGAGGATCAATTCCTGCTCAAAAGACTCCACTTTAAACTCCGAATATTCAGTGAAATCCAGCTGATGGACTAGTTTATTCTCCTTGGTAATCCTTTGGAAATAGAGATTCCTGAAAGATTTAAAAACGTAATACTTAACCTTGCTTACCTCTGCCAAGAATTCTCTTCGAGACCAAATATTTACAAACAATTCCTGAATCGTGTCTGTGACGCCATCATGATCTGCCTGAATATGCATCCCATAATTGTAAAGTGGATTGACATATTTCTTATAGAGGCTTGAAAAAGCGAGTTGATTTCCCTTTCTGATGCTTTGCCACAATACCTGATCTTTGACCAACTGATCAGCTGGCTTATCGGATTCATTTGGGTGGTAAGGAAAGTGACTTAAACTCATATTCTCGATAGAATAATTTGAAATCAACGGAATTCAAGTTATAACTTTCTGCAATTCATATCAATAACAGAACGATAAATCTCGATTTTTTAAATTTGAGCTTATCCTCGAATCTTTCCTGTCTAAAATACAGCTCCAAATCGTCGCAATTATTTTCTCTTAGCCAATTAAAGCAAGAAAGGCTATGCCGGTAGAAAAATTGAAATATGATTTTCTCTGATTAACAGGACAGATGACCCCTGCCCGAAAGACAGGCGGGGATGACTGATGACCGATGTGGCGTTCATTAAAAGTTTTTAGCAAATTCTATTTTCGTATGTCCCTTGCTGGCAGAAAAGCGGATACACATAATTGAAATATCCCAAATTCAATTTTTGAATTATCTTACCAAAAATATTTTAAAAAGCCACTCGCTCGTGCAAGAAAAATCAACAGAAGATATTCAGGAAAAACTACCCAGAAATTTAGGCCTTTGGGGCGTATGGATGTTGGTGGTCAATGGATTGATCGGCGCCGGAATCTTTGGGCTACCATCAGGAGCGGCCAGACTTGCCGGTGAATACAGTGTCTTGATCTATGTTTTTTGTGCCCTGTTGATGCTGCCGGTGATTTTAAGTTTTGCGGAGATCGGAAGTTATTTCCGGGGGACAGGTGGGCCGATCCGGTATGGAAAGTTGGCTTTCGGGCCATTTATTGGTTTTCAAGGTGGTTGGCTATATTACTTAGCTCGATTGATTTCATTTGCGGCAAATACTGTTTTGCTGACTGATAGCATTGCCTATTTTTTTCCAGTTATGGGCGAAGGGGTTGGCCGATTGATTTCTTTGGCCTTGACCTGCGGCCTACTCAGCCTGATCAATATTTTGGGCTCGTCGGAGTCTATTAAATCTATGACGCTGTTTACGATCATCAAATTCTCCGTTTTAATTGGCTTGATTTTCGGGGGATTTTTACTGATCGGACCAGATGTCATCCCACGATTTGACAGCCCTTTGCCCGCAACCACAGATTTGGGAGCGGCTGCATTGCTTTTGATTTACGCATTTGTAGGATTCGAAGGAGCGATTGTACCTGCCGGTGAGGCCAAGCGGCCAAAACGAGATATGCCTTTGGGATTGTTGCTGGGATTAGTGATCGTGTCGATTATTTACATGCTGATCCAATTGGTATCTCAGGCAGCCGTACCCAATTTGGCAGAAAGTACCAGTCCGCTGCTCGATGCATCTTCAGCCCTTTTTGGAAGTACAGGAGCAGTAATTTTAATGATCGGCGTTGCCACTTCCGTTTTAGCTAATCTGATCAGTTCTATGTTTTCTGCTTCGAGAATCACCTATGCTTTAGCTTTGGAAAAATCGCTTCCAGCTTGGTTTGGTGAGGTCAGCCCAAAATTCCTCACCCCGGCAAATTCTGTATTT
>JBBQDY010000085.1:0-10418 GCA_038320155.1 Cytophagales bacterium | reverse complement strand
CCAAATTTTCACTGGAAGTGCCGCTGGGAAGCAGACCATTCGTCTTCTTCCTCCTTTAAATATCGAATGGAATCAATTAAATTCGTTTATAGTCGCTATAAGAGAAATATTAAGTTAATCTTCTTTATTTTATATTAAATGCCAAATATTATTAAGCCAATTACGCATTTTACCAAATTTGAATCCTACGATCTCGGCAGTCAGCTCATAGATCAAGCACTCGATTACAAACGTGACCCATTTGCTGATAAATCAAAAGGGAATGGAAAGCGGATTGGCTGTGTTTTTTTAAATCCTTCACTACGGACTCGAGTTTCTACCCAATTGGCAGCTCTAAATCTTGGAATGGAGCCCATAATTCTAAACATGGATAAAGAAGGATGGGCGCTGGAAATGAATGAAGGTGCAGTAATGAATCGTGACAAAGTAGAGCACATCAAAGATGCTGCGGCAGTATTAGGCACTTATTTCGACATATTGGCGATCCGAGCATTTCCTTCCTTAACTAATCGAGAAGAAGATATTACAGACTTCGTATTTAACCAATTTGTGACTTACTGCGGAAAGCCGGTGATCAGCTTGGAGTCCGCAATTCGGCATCCACTTCAAAGCTTGGCTGATATGGTCACTATTAAGGAAAATTCGACCAAGGCCAAACCAAAAGTAGTGATGACTTGGGCTCCTCATATCAAGGCGATTCCGCATGCCGTGGCCAATAGCTTTGCAGAATGGTCCTTGGGAATGGATCATGATTTGACGATTACCCATCCAGAGGGTTATGAGCTGGACGAACAATTTACAAAAGGTGCTAAGCTAGAATATGATCAAGATAAAGCATTAGAAGGAGCTGATTTTGTTTATGTTAAAAACTGGTCCTCATTCAATGATTATGGAAATATCCTTCAGACAACTCCCAATTGGATGTTGACCAAACAACATTTGAAAGATGCGCCTAATGCAAAAGTAATGCACTGCCTTCCAGTTAGAAGAAATGTCGAGCTTTCGGATGAAATGCTGGATAGCTCTCGGTCTCTGGTGCAAGAACAAGCTAAAAATAGAGTATTTGCAGCGCAAGCGGTTATCAATCATTTACTCGATTCTTAATCAAAAATTATGAAAATCAGTATCATCAAAATAGGTGGAAACGTCATCGATTACCCCGAAAAGCTGGAAGAATTTCTAAAGATTTTTTCAAAATTTCCTGGACATAAAATTCTGGTCCATGGTGGAGGCATTATGGCCTCTCGTTTTGGTGAATCCCTGGGTGTGATGCCTGAGATGATAGATGGTCGTCGGATTACTGATAAGGATACCCTCGATGTGGTGACGATGGTCTATGCGGGCTTGATTAATAAAAATATCGTAGCTAAGCTTCAGGCATTGCAAGTGAATGCGATAGGGATGACTGGTGCTGATGGCAATATTATACGATCAATTAAGAGACCGATTAAGGGAATTGATTATGGTTTTGTAGGTGATATTCAAGAGATCAATGTCAAGTTGATTGATCATTTGCTAGCCGGTGAATTACTTCCTGTAGTGAATGCCATCACGCATGATGGAAAGGGCCAATTACTGAACACCAATGCAGATAGTATAGCCTCCGCGCTAGCGACAAGTCTAGCTGTGGATCATCAAGTCAATCTATACTTCTGCTTTAACAAAAGTGGAGTTTTGATTGATGAGAAGAATGAAAATTCGATTATTCCGCTGATCAATCAGGATATTTATAAGGAATTGAAACGGGAAAAAGTAATCCACTCGGGGATGATTCCAAAGCTTGACAATGCTTTCGAAGCACTTCAAAAAGGTGTGAATTACGTTTGGATTGGAAAAGCCGAAAATCTACAATTGGCTGCAAAAGGGAAACTATCCGGTACAATCATCGAGCAGCATCGCTATGATCTTTACTGATTGGAAACCGTGAATAAATTAAGCCCACTTTATCAGGATGCTATTGATTTGCTTTGTCAGCTGATTCAGACGCCTTCTTTTTCCACTGAAGAGCGGGCTACATCTGAATTGATCGAGGATTTTTTAATTGCTCGAGACGTTGCCGTCGAACGATCGGGAAATAATATTTGGGCCTTTGCTGCTCCGTTTAATCGCAAAAAGCCTACAATCTGGTTGAATTCTCATCATGATACGGTGAAGCCTAATTCTGGATATACCGTTGACCCATTCTTCCCCTTAATTGAAGATCAAAAACTTTTCGGCTTGGGAAGCAATGATGCCGGAGGTTGCTTAGTCAGTCTGATAAGTGCATTTACCTATTTTCACGGACAGGATTTACCATTCAATTTGATCCTGATTGCTTCCGCTGAAGAAGAGATTTCAGGCAAAAACGGTATTTCATCAGTCATTGATCAACTTCCTCCCTGCGATTTAGCAATCGTGGGTGAACCAACTTCGATGGATGTGGCTGTGGCAGAAAAGGGACTGATGGTCATTGATGCCAAAATAGTTGGAATCGCAGGTCATGCGGCACGTGAAGAGGGAGTTAATGCGATTTATCTGGCTTTAGAAGATCTTCAGAAAGTCAAATCATTTCAATTCAAGAAGAGATCAGATTTCCTTGGTGAAACAAAAGTTTCGGCAACAATCATCCATGCAGGACAGCAGCATAATGTGGTTCCGGATCTTTGTGAGTTTGTTCTGGATGTCCGAGTGACTGATTCTTATAGCTTGGAAGAAGCGCTTGTGGAATTAGGGTCTGTTTTGAATGCGACTTTGACACCGAGATCCTTGCGTTTACAATCTTCTCGATTGGAACAAGATCATTTAGCTTGGCAGGCAATCACGCAACTGGAACTGAAAACGTATGGAAGCCCTACCCTATCGGATCAGGCTCTGATTCCATTTCCTTCCTTAAAAATGGGACCTGGAGACTCTGCACGCTCTCATACGGCAGATGAATTTATTTATTTGAATGAGATTCAAGAAGGAATTGATGGCTATATTAAGTTTATAGAAACCTATTCTGGATTACTAAAAAACAAGATTTAAGATGAAGCTTTGGCAAAAAGAAATCGGTAATAAGAAAGAGGTGGAATCATTCACGATAGGTCGTGACCCTGAGTTTGACTTGATTTTAGCTCCTTTTGATGTGCTTGGATCGATGGCGCATGCGGAAATGCTTAGCACTATTGGTTTACTGACAAAAGCTGAAAATGAAATACTTCAAAGTGGCTTGAAAGCTGTTTATTTTGAAATCGAAAAAGGCCAATTTGAAATAGCTCCAGGCGTCGAAGATGTACATTCTCAAATTGAATTTCTTCTCACGGAGCGGTTTGGTGATGTAGGTAAAAAGCTTCATTCTGGAAGAAGCCGCAACGATCAAGTTTTGGTGGATTTGAAGCTCTACTATCGAGCAGCCATCCGTCAATTGGTGGAAGAGACTTCTATACTTTTTGATTTATTGCTCAAACTGTCAGAAAAGCACAAGGGAGATTTAATGCCTGGATATACCCATACACAGTTGGCCATGCCTTCGTCCTTTGGTTTATGGTTTTCTTCGATTGCTGAGGGACTTTCTGAAGATTTAGGACTTTTACAGGCTGCATTTGAGCTTTCCAATAAAAATCCACTTGGTTCTGCCGCAGGTTATGGCTCAAGTTTTCCGCTTAATCGGACCATGACTACTGCGCTATTAGGCTTTGCTGATCTCCATCACAATGTGATTAATGCCCAGAACAGTCGTGGGAAAACTGAGCGAACGCTGGCATTTGCCATGGCTGGGATTGCAGCTACTTTGAATCGGATGGCGGCTGATATATGTGTCTTCATGAATCAGAATTTAGCTTTTTTATCTTTTCCGGACGAGTTGACCACGGGAAGTAGTATCATGCCACATAAAAAGAATCCCGATGTTTTTGAATTGATTCGAGCCAAAACCAATCAGATTCAGGCAACACCAAATACGATCTCAATGATTCTGACAAACACGACAACAGGCTATCACAGAGACCTACAGTTGCTGAAAGAGGAAATTTTCCCAGCTTTGGAAACCTTAAAATCCTGCCTGAGCATGACCACTTTCATGCTCAAGTCGATCAAAATCAAAGAAAATATTCTCCAAGATCCATTTTATAAACACCTCTTTTCTGTGGAGGTCGTAAATGAATTAGTTCTCCAAGGAATGCCTTTCCGAGATGCTTATAAGCAAGTTGGGAATGATATTGAAAACGGGAATTTTGAACCAGACCAGACCAAATTGAATCATACCCATGAGGGAAGTATTGGTAATCTATCGTTAGATGCCATCCAAGATAAAATGGATAAGGCCGTTAATTCATTCGATTTTGAGAAAATCGATAAAGCGATCAATCGCTTGTTGAACTGAAAAACTAATAGTAATTTTCAAATAATGCTTCAAATTTTTGCTAAGTATTATCTATTTTAACAAAAAGAATTTTTAAAACCTGCTGAATGAAAACCCTTCTTGGTAAAAATTTAAAATATGATTTAAAAGCCAGTTTAGTGGTTTTCTTAGTTGCGTTGCCACTTTGTCTGGGCATTGCAATTGCCAGTGGTGCCCCACCAATGTCAGGACTAATAGCTGGTATTGTTGGCGGAATAATAGTTGGGGCTCTATCAGGATCTAATGTAAGTGTAAGTGGCCCAGCAGCGGGATTGACAGTAATAGTTCTTGATTCTATCAATAGTATGGGGTCTTTCCCTCTCTTTCTTGCTACCCTGGTTATCGCTGGTTTGATTCAATTATCATTGGGAATTGCAAAAGCTGGAGTGATTGGTTACTACTTTCCACATTCTGTAATTAAAGGTATGCTTACGGCAATAGGTTTAATACTGATTCTAAAGCAGATTCCACATGCCCTTGGCTACGATGTAGATTTGATGGGAGACACAGCATTTATACAGGCTGATGACCACAATACATTTTCTGCGATTTGGTACGCTGTTAAATACAGCAGTATCGGTGCAATTCCGATTGTGTTAGTTGCGATGGGAATTTTGATTCTTTTTGAAAGGCCAAAAATCAAAAATCATAACATTTTAGGCGTCGTACCTGGCGCATTATGGGCTGTTATTTCTGGAATTATCATCAATTACTTGTATGGTGTTTTTAATCCTAGTTGGCAGCTCAATGATGAACATTTAGTGAGCATCCCTGTCCTAGACAATTTAGGTCAAATAGGCAATCTGTTGACTTTTCCTGATTTCTCATTAATTGGGGAAAGCACTTTTTGGATTATAGCAGTTACTATTGCGATCATTGGTAGTTTAGAAACCTTACTAAGTATCGATGCAGCAGATAAACTAGATCCTCTAAAAAGAATATCTCCGCCTAGCAAGGAGTTGTTTGCACAAGGAGTAGGAAACACCATTTCTGGGTTGATCGGTGGTTTGCCAGTTACAGCTGTGATAGTAAGAAGTTCCGCTAATATTGCCTCTGGTGCAAAGACAAAGATGTCGGCAATTTTCCATGGGATCTTGTTGATGATATTGGTTCTAGCTATCCCTACTATTCTTAATATGATTCCACTGAGTTGCTTAGCTGCTGTTTTATTTTTGGTAGGATATAAGCTAGCCAAACCATCAATTTTCATTGGTATTTACAAAAATGGTTGGGATCAATTTATTCCTTTTATTGTCACTGTGATCGCTATTTTGTTCACTGATCTTCTGGTAGGAATAGGTATAGGTATGATTTTCGGATTATTCTTCGTGGTAAAAACAAATTTCGTTCGCGCAGTTACTTTAACAGAAATGAATGGAAATTATCTTTTGAAGATGCAAAAAGATGTGTCTTTTCTTAATAAAGCGCTATTGATGAAACAACTTGGTGAAATACCTCCCGACAGCAAAGTGATCATCAACGCTAGAAATGCCCAATTTATTGATCATGATATTCAAGAGGTCTTAAATGACTTTATAGCTTCTTGCCTAGATCGAAATATTAGTATTACAGTAGAAGGATTTAAATATAAAATTCACGAAAACACATGAGCCCCTACGAAAAATTATTAATTCAAAACAAGGCATGGTCTGCGGAGCAAAAGCAAACCGATGAGAACATGTTTGAAAGACTTGCAAAACAGCAAAGCCCAAAATTCCTTTGGATTGGCTGTTCAGATAGTAGAGTTCCTGCAAATCAGATCACAGGCACAGACCCAGGTGATATATTCGTGCATCGCAACATAGCAAATATGGTGGTGCATTCAGATCTTAATATGCTGAGTGTTTTGGAATATGCGGTTACAATATTGAAAGTAGAACATATTATCGTCTGCGGGCATTATGGCTGTGGTGGAATAGAAGCTGCACTGAGCAATAAAAGCTTTGGTATAATCAACAAATGGCTTCGCAATACTAAAGAAGTATACAAACTCTACCAAAAAGAGATCGATGCTATAGAAAATCACGAAGATAAAGTGAATGCGCTGGTAGAATTCAATGTAATTGAACAATGCCAAGATGTAATCAAAACTTCTATTATCCAGAAAGCTTGGAAAGAAAGATCCGCTCCACAAGTCCATGGCTGGGCTTATGGATTGAACGATGGTTTGATTAAAGAATTGGTAAACATTGAGCCTGATTTTAATAATATTCATCCCATTTTCAGATTCGACATGGAAGAATTAGATAGGTAATTATAGTTTATTGAATCGCTTGCTAGAAATCATTTTGATTTCTAGCAAGCGATCTCTTACTTTGCAGTATCCTATCACTTTTTAGTGTCAGGATTTATAAAGAAGAGGCGAGAGACAGGCTCATAGACCCTCTGGCAACCTGGAAAGCCCAAGGTGCCAATTCCTGCCAAATAAGCTATTCTTATTTGGGACTATAAATTCCATGCATGATGCAGACTGGATTTACCTCTATTTTACTTCCCCTCAATTCCGACCGGATTATAAGTTCACGGCAGTTTTTATATGTCGTATTATGCCCCCGTATTAATTCTTTCAGTTTTCTGTTCCATACAATTCAAATCAAAAAACCTACACCCCATGTCAACTAACTATCGATTCGAAACCCTTCAGCTGCATGCTGGACAAGAACCAGATCCAACTACAAATTCCAGAGCTGTTCCGATTTACCAGACGACTTCTTATGTGTTCAACTCAGCAGAGCATGGCGCAAATCTATTTGGTCTAAAAGAATTCGGAAATATCTATACCCGAATCATGAACCCAACCACCGATGTCTTTGAAAAGCGGATTGCTGCTTTGGAAGGCGGTGTGGCCGCGGTGGCTACCAGTTCTGGGCAAGCAGCCCAATTTCTAGCTTTAAATAACATCTTGGAAGCTGGTGATAATCTGATATCTACAACCTACCTGTATGGAGGGACTTACAACCAATTTAAAGTAGCTTTTAAGAGACTAGGGATTGAGGCTCGCTTTGCAAAAGGTCATGAGCCTGAAGCTTTCGAAGCGCTGATTGATGATCGAACAAAAGCGATTTATCTGGAAACAATCGGTAATCCGGAGTTTAATATTCCAGATTTCGAGGCTATTGCTGCCATAGCTAAGAAGCACGATATTCCTTTGGTTGTCGATAATACCTTCGGTGCGGGTGGCTATTTATTCCAGCCATTGGCACATGGAGCAAACATCGTGACCAGTTCAGCTACCAAATGGATCGGTGGTCATGGGACTTCGGTTGGCGGTATTATTGTCGATGGAGGAAATTTTAATTGGGGAAATGGTAAATACAAGCAGTTCTCTGAGCCTTCCGAAGGTTATCATGGCTTAAATTTCTGGGAAGTATTTGGAGAAAATAACCCATTAGGCTTACCGAATATCGCTTTTGCTATTCGTGCTCGTGTCGAAGGACTCCGTGACTTTGGACCGGCGATAAGTCCCTTCAATTCATTTCTTCTTCTACAAGGTGTTGAGACGCTTTCACTTCGAGTACAACGCACGGTAGAAAATGCGCTGGCTCTAGCAAAATGGCTTGAAGCACATCCTAAGGTTCAAAAAGTAAATTATCCAGGTTTGGAGTCAAGTCCTTACCATGCTTTGGCAAAGAAATACCTGAAAAACGGTTTTGGCGGTGTGTTGAGTTTTGAGGTGAAAGGCGATAAAGAAGGTACTTCAAATCTGATCAATAGTCTTCAACTAATCTCTCACCTTGCCAATGTGGGTGATGCTAAAACCCTGATCATCCAGCCTTCAGCGACTACCCACCAGCAACTTTCTGACGAAGAGCAGGCAGCATCTGGGGTCACTCCTAACCTGCTTCGAATTTCCTGTGGAATTGAGCACCTCGATGATATTAAAGCCGATTTAGAACAAGCTTTCGAAAAATTGTAATTCTATCAATGAGCCAAAATACCCCTTTTGAGTCTATTTATATGACCAAAGAGTCGTTCTATTCACACTTACCCTTGCCACTTGAATCCGGGGAGCTCCTCCCCGAGTTCAAGTTGGCTTATACTACTTTTGGAGAATTAAATTCAGACCGATCAAATGTCATTTGGGTAATCCATGCTTTGACTGGTGATTCGAATGTGGCAGAATGGTGGAGTGGTATTGTAGGTCAGGGAAAATTCTTTGATCCTTCCTCCTATTTCATTATCTGTGCGAATTTGATTGGTTCATGTTACGGTTCCACCAACCCGCTATCTATAAATCCTAAAACTGCCAAACCTTACTTCTACGATTTTCCCTCGCTGACCACAAGAGATCAAGCTGTTGCATTGGAAAGGCTCCGAATTCATCTCCAACTGGATCAAATCCATACTTTAATTGGAGGTTCTTTAGGAGGTCAGGTTGGACTCGAATGGGCTATTATTCTGGGAAATCGACTTCAACACGCAGTTATTCTTGCTTCCACCGCCAAGTCCACACCTTGGGTGATTGGTTTCAACGAGACACAGCGCATGGCAATTCAATCGGATTGTACTTGGGGTCAAGAAAATGAAAATGCCGGCAAAAAAGGATTGGAAACTGCACGCGCCATTGCGATGCTAAGCTACAGGCATCCTGCGGATCTCACCAAAAAGCAAAGTGAGTCGGAATCCAAACTGGATAATTTCCGAGCAGCAAGCTATCTACGCTATCAGGGAGAGAAATTAGCGAAGCGTTTTAACGCGCTATCCTACTGGAACTTAAGCAAGAGTATGGATAGTCATGATTTAAGTAGATCGAGAGAAAGTCTCTCCGCTGCTCTGGGGGAAATTAAAGCACCGGTATTGGCTGTCGGTGTGAATTCAGACTTACTTTTTCTTCCATCTGAATCTCAGTTTATTGCTAAAAATGTTAAGCAGGGAATTTACCGGGAAATTGAATCTTTAGCTGGACATGATGCATTTCTAATTGAATATGAGCAGTTGAGCTTGATCTTAGAATCCTTTTATCAAAATAACTAAATAGTAAAACTTGGAATGGACTAGTTTAGTTTGGTCCATTCCACTGTTCTTCCTACCCACGAGAAGCCGAGGTAGCCTTTGACTTCTAGTACTTCCTTGTTTTTGAGTTTCAGTTCGCAAGAATAGGTTTTCCCTGATTCCGGATCGTAGATTTTCCCACCTTCCCAAGTTCCATTTTTATAGGCTAAATCTTCTAGAATTGTCATCCCCATTAGTGGTCTTTTTTGAAGAGATGGATTAGAATTTTTGCTGTCTAAAATAGTTTTTGGATCTGCTCCTTTAAGTTCAATCCAACTAATTTTACCCATGTATTTTGAACCGACTTTCATGATCTCAATCTTGGCAGATTTTTCGGTGTTTAACCATGTTCCTAAAATTGCACCTTCGGATTGAGCCTGAACAGTTTGAAATCCAAGCAGCATGAAGAAGATAAATACCGAAGCAAATTGACGAGTTTTCATAAAAATTGAGTTTGTACAGTACCTAATCTTTTACCTTTGGCTTTGTTTAGAAAATCAGGAGCAAGATATATTTAATGAATTCGAGTTTAAATTTTGACAATCACCAGCTTGAACTGCTTCCAGAAAAAGCAATTTGGGTGCCTAATCTGAATTCAATTTTTACCGCAGACCTCCATTTTGGCAAGGCTGCACATTTCCGGAAATCCGGAATTCCGATTCCAGAACGGATTCATGATCATGATTTGGAGTTGATCCGACATTTGGTCGAAAAATATAACCCCCTTGATTTTTATTTTCTAGGAGATCTTTTTCATAGTGATTGGAATGAGCAATGGGACTATTTGAATTCATTTCTTGAGGAGTTTAGAGGGACTACTTTTCATTTGATCAAAGGAAATCATGACATCCTCTCTCCGATCGCTTATCAAAAATCATCCTTTAAAATTCATATTGAACCTCTAATCATTGGCAGTTTGATCCTCTCTCACGAGCCAATGAAAAACTTTCCGGAAGGCCATTTGAATCTCTGTGGTCATATTCATCCTGGTATTAGGTTATTTGGAAAAGCACGACAGTCGGTCCGAATTCCCTGTTTTCATCTTCGGTCAAATCAATTAATCTTG
>JBBQDY010000084.1:0-10440 GCA_038320155.1 Cytophagales bacterium | reverse complement strand
GCACTGGAGAACTGTCCCCCATTAATTTTGTAACACAATTCGGAATGGAAAATTGTCTGGTAATTTTAGGTCCATTTTTCTAAAAACTCTTGGATCTGACTTTGGATTTCTTCTGCTTGTGTGAATCGCTGTTCTAATTTGTCAATCGAGTTAAAAGATCGGCCCAAATCTCCAATGAGGAAAGATTCGAATTCAGGACTTTGCATGGGTGCTGTGATTTCTGGAAGGGGGTTGATATTCCGCTTATCGGCAATGCTTTCCAAGTGTTCATAAAACAAAAGATTGGTTCCCTGAGACATCACCCGCATCGCAGAACTGTCAGATAGGTAGTTTTTTCACATGAGTTGACATCAAAGGTTCAAATTGTCTTTCCAATTGGCGCAGTGCCGAAGAATTGACACTTTCAATCTGGCTAAACTCGGAGTAGTATTGGATCAGCCTTTTGTAAAGCTGCTTATTATCAAAACCATTAAATATTCCGGTACTTTTTGAAACCTCGAAAGATGCATCAAAGCTGATCGTGGTTTCATTGTAATAAAGTGGTTCCACATGCTGACCAAATTCAACAAGTTTCAGTGGAATTGCCGGATCCCTGACACGCTCCAGCAGCCACGAAAGCATTTCGATTCGATTTTCATTGAATTTTCGGATGCCAGTAATTTTCTGCTTGTACTTTTCCAAATCGTCCAAGACCTCTTGCTAAAAATTGATTTCTGCCACACGATTAGCGCGCTCCTCTTTCCAGGAGTTTAATTGCAAGGCAATCAGAATCCCAATGGTCACCAACAAGATCTCCCCCAAAGCATAGATGAAATATCTGGTAACTTGGTTTTGCTGCAGGAGCTTCTGGCGGATTTTTCTGAAAAATGAGATCGTTGAATATGAGTTTTTGTAAGAGATCTGATTTCAAAAATCTTTTGAAGAGCACTTTCTATATTTTTTTCAGACCCTTCCCGATTATCCTGGTACAATTTGAAAAGGACAATGGAAGAAGGTTTTTCAAAGAATGTTTTGGAGTCGATGAGCTGGCAATAATCCATCCATTTATAATCCAAAAAGTCTTGCTTCATAACAGGGGTCCAATCGGCGATGAATGCTTCTTCAACGTCATTCAGACTTTGGTAAACTTGGAACAAACTCACGTCATAATAAGAAATCAAAGCAAGCTGAAGTTCATTATCTGAAATCGCTTCTATTCCTTTCGCTTTCAAAACCTCAAAAGCACTGGATTGAGATTTAAAACGTTCGAAGGAAATGATTTTTCCCATCCAGAAATTTAAGCTGTCATCATAGTTTTTCAAGTCCACTTGCTCCAGCAACCGGTCGGTCAATTCAATCGCCTGTTTGGTTTTAAAGAGTTCTTCAGCTAATAGCACTGAATCCCGCTGCAGGTTTTGGTCAATCAGATATAGAATCTCTCCTTCAAACTTTTTGGACTTGCGGTCTTCGTTCCAGTTGTTAATGCTTAACGCGATTAGAATTCCGATCACCACCAAAAAAATCTCTCCGATGGCATAGATTAGGTATTGACTAACTCGATTTTGAGTAAGAAGCTTTTGGCGGATTTTTCTGAAAAATGAGATCATGGTTTCAATGTCTTGAAATAGTATCTTTAGGGACTTCATATTGGTGAAAAAGTTATTTTGGTTTGAAAATCTTAGCCTTTGGGTACACCACATATATTCATGTGAAAGGGCACGGAAGCATGTTAAGGTCAGTTGTTTTACCCAAATTTGGACCTATTGGGGACATTAGATATTAGGCAATCCAGCGTTGAGATTCAAACAGTCCTGAAATATTCAATTCAGACCTGGATGTCAACAAGAACATTATATTTGGACATTAAGCACGGTCCCTAAGCCTGTCAAGATCGTTGTTCAGACTAAGCGTTAAAAAGTTCAGACCTTTTAATTAAAGTAAAAAGGGAGGTGATTTTTACATCATCTCCCTTTCGTTTATGGTATTTTTAATTTTTTCTGATCTATATCTTTTAATTTCTAATCAATGAAAAAGTTACGGCTATCTTCACCTGTTTCAATAAACCGAACGCATTGTCCCTGGTTTATGAAACCAAAATTTTCCCAACCATCAAATTTACATTCCTCTTTACTGTAGGGTTTGTTCAAATCTACCGTAAAAGTACCACCGAGCTGATTATTGGAATCCCCATTTGATCCTCCAAATCGAAAACCAAACGTGTCGCCTTCTTCAACGGTAAGGGTTACCTCACCAGAATAAGTGAAACCAGCAGATGGAGAATCACAACAATTTACTGGACCGTCATTAATGAGAGGAATGGTAATTGTTCCGTTTGTTCCGGTAACAAAAGCTTCTGCAAAAACTGTTACCTGAAAGAAAGCGTGAAATCCTGTATACTGATAAAGTAAATTTATCGTTCCATCTTCATTTGCTGATGTACTAAATTCCCAAGCTTCCGAACTGAATCCAGCTGGATTCAGTAAATAGCTCATTGAAGGGTCTGCAGTAACTCCGTCACCCAATAGTGTAACTGTACCTGATCCACTAGCTGACCATAGAGCAGCGGGTACTGCTAGTGTGTGAGTATCTCCGGCTTCCGTACTAAAGAGCTCCCCATCTGGTGCTTTATTATTACTCGGCATTAAATCACAACCTGTTACTACTAAAAAAAGAGGCAGTAGTAAAAATGTGAATAGGCTTTTGTGGGCTAATTTTCCCGTTGTTTTTAAATTTTTCATGAGTTTAAAAGTTTTTTGGTTAAAAATTTAATTAAGCT
This sequence comes from Cytophagales bacterium, assembly GCA_038320155.1. Lineage (GTDB taxonomy): Bacteria > Bacteroidota > Bacteroidia > Cytophagales > Cyclobacteriaceae > Algoriphagus. The sequence continues at coordinate 7,685 of JBBQDY010000084.1, read as the reverse complement.
AATCATAACACTGCCTGAATCAATTCTAAGCATTTTTAAAAAGAGGAATGAAAAATATCCCAAGATCTCAAACTAAATTAATTACGCGATGAATTAATTCAAAACAGTGGTTGAATGTATAAATATTATTTTCAAATACAAAATTAGAGGTTTCAAATATTTAAAAATACTTTTCGTTAGACTTTAAACCTAATTAATTAATTTAAAATTTTTCCAGCCATAATTCCATGCCCATTTTTACCTTGATTATTCTACGATTCATCACGTGTTTTATTAGTAGAAAAACAGCAATTCAATGAGATTAAAATCTAAGAAAAGAGATGTTTTCGCAGGTTTTATCTTATTTAATCTCAGAGGATTCGCGGAGAGGTACTGCAACCATAAAGGGTCAATAAAAAACGATTAGCTATCCTAAAAACGCTACATCTGCCAACCGATATTCACCTCTCATTTTTATTTAATATTCAAATAACCTTAGATTTCGAGGCTTAATATTTATCCCTTTATGAAAAAATCACTCCTTTTTCTGCTTTGCTTAGTCAGCACAACAGCTTTTGCACAAAAAATTGCCATCCCAGCCTCGGTGAAAAAGGCCATGAATCAAGTCGATACGATGACGATTCGAAATCACATCGCCTATCTAGCAGATGATCGACTGCTCGGCAGAAAGCCCGGCACACCTGGCTATCAGATGGCAGTGGACTATGTGGTCAGTGAGTTCAGAAATATGGGCGTTCAGCCAGCAGGTGATCCCGGGCAATACACTCAGAAGTTGATTTTGCGAAATACCAAAGTCGATAATAAAACCGCTAAAGCATTCTTATCCGATGCTAAGGGAAATGTAGATTCATTAAGTTTTGGAATCGATTTTCTGCCCTACGCCAACCCCTTATCACCCATGGCATCAGGAGAGGGGAAATTGGTTTTCGTGGGTTATGGCGTGGATATCCCAGGCTTTTACTCGGATTATGAAGGGATTGATGTCAAAGGAAAAGTGGTCGTGTTCCTAGCCGGAGTACCTGACGGGATTCCTGCCTCCACCTTGATTTCTCATTTCACCAGTCCGGGCAACAAATTGAATACTGCCGCTGAAAAAGGGGCTATCGGAGCCATTTTGGTTAGCCCGACGAATGCATTTCCAAATCAAAATCCTACTATTCAATCGAACGTGGCCTTGAATCCTGAAAAAACCACTGCCTTTGGAAGAGGCTTTAATGGGAATTTGGCTTTCGCTTTGACAGCCAACAGCGCTTTGATCAACCGCCTCTTTTTGAATTCCGGAAAAAGTCTGGATGAAGTCTCAAATGCAATCAAATCCCGAAAGAATTCCTCATTTGAATTTCCTTTTTCCTTTGCAGCAAGCTACTCAAATAGCTTTATGGAATTTGAGAGTGAAAACGTGATCGGTTTGATTCCGGGTACCGATCCGAAATTGAAAAACGAATATGTGGTGCATTCTGCTCATCTCGATCATGTGGGGATCGGCCGGGTGGTTAATGGAGATTCGATCTACAATGGGGCACATGACAACGCATCTGGTGTCGCGGCGCTGCTGGAAATCGCCCGCATCTATTCCAAAGGCAATGCAAAACCCAAGCGCTCGATTCTCATCGTGATGGTGACGGCTGAGGAAATGGGCTTGGTAGGATCTTCCTATTTCGCCTCCTATCCTTCAGTTCCCAAATCAGCTATCGTCGCCAACGTCAATACAGACATGCCCACAGTGATTGCTCCTTTGCTTTCCATCGTGCCGCTTGGAGCGGAGCATTCGAGTATTATGGAAAATGTGAAGTTTGCTGCTGACTATCTCGATTTGGAAGTAGAAGCCGATCCAGAGCCGGAACAAAACCGCTTTGTGCGAAGCGATCAATACAGTTTCGTGGTGAATGGAATTCCAGCTTTACACATTAAGTATGGCAACAAAAGCGATATCCCAGGATTTGATATGGATTCCTTTATCAAAACTTGGCGTGCCAAATACTACCACCAATCAGCCGATGGCATGGATGGGATCTTTGACTTTGGCGCAGCCAAAACCTACGTACAGCTGAATTTCTTGATTAGCTATTCCATTGCTCAGACTACAGCAAAACCGAGTTGGAATGCTGGTGATTTGTTTGGGATTGAATAAAGATGAAAACAACTGAGGGAGGCTTCGATTGAGTCTCCCTTTACTTTTTATTTTTAATACTTTTTTTGGCTGCAACAAGTCATTATTAGAATCATTGTGGAAATGTGAATGTCAAATAGGTAACTGTTTTTACAGTATTTTGAAAATTTTGAGTTAGGGACATTTAATTAAGAGTTTAAATTTTTTTTAATAAATAGTTTGAATTTCATATATATATATATTTGATAATCAGATAGCAAGGTGGCCGCCGCTATTTTTTCTTATTCATTTACCTAACCAAAATTATTATGAACAAACTAATTTTAGGCTGCTTTCTAATTTCAGGATTTGCAGTCGCTGAAACTTCTGTTTCTGAAAACAAAATTTCTGAAAGCATGGAAATTATAACAAGAGGATGCGATCCCGAGAATATTGTTTTCATTTCCTTCAATACTAGTTGTGGACCTCCCGCGGTTGCCTCGGGCTGTACCACTGGTGAGATCATTGCCGATGTCTTAAATTGGGAAGAATTCCACTGTGGGCCAACGATTGCCCCATAAAAGCAATCAAATTATAAAAAAGGGAGATTTTCTCCCTTTTTTTTCTTATTTTAGAACTAAAAACAACAAAATGAAAACTCTTTCTGTATTTTCTTTTCTGATTATTTTGATCCCACACATGAATTTACATGGGCAAACAAGTAATCAAGCCTTTTTTTATTCTGCGACGTTTACGCCTGATTCCACAAATGTAAATATTAAAGGAACTGATTATATGGTATTGTGGACAGGGGATAATTACAGTGTGTTTGAAAGCTACTATGGATACCAATTGGACTCTGTTCAAACTGTTACAACATCCAAAAGTAATAATCCGAAGGATGTGAATTTGGATGCATTGATAAGGTCGGTTTCGTCTATGAAAAAGCCTAGCTATAAATATAGAATTCATAAATCATGGAAGGATGAGCAGATTACTTTTTACCAGAATCTGTTTTTTGACAACTACGTATATTCTCAGCCCCTCAAAATGAATGGGTGGAAAATCGAAAACGAATTTAAAGATGTTTTGGGTTTCAAATGTCAAAAAGCCTCCATAGCCCATGCAGGTCGTAATTTTATTGCATGGTTTACAGAGGATATTCCATTGAGTGACGGCCCATATGTTTTTAATGGACTTCCTGGTCTCATAATGGAGGTGAAAGACATTCAAAATCATTATAGTTTTGAACTGGTAGGAATACAAAACTCTAGTATAGAAATGTCTAAGCTAGTTTTACCAAAGACAATTGCACTCTCAAAAAACCAGTTCTTTTCGACAAAAAAGGCATTATACAAAGATGTTCGTAAGGCGTTACTTGGAAAGCCTGCTGGTTCTACTTCCGATGAGTCTATTAGGAAGGTTCAAGAACGTTATGACAAATCCAATAATCCATTGGAACTGGTGTGGGATAAATGAAGGTAGCATTCTTGAGTTTATTTTTTTTACTGCCCGCAGCGTTCTGTTTTTCACAGTCTGTAGTTCGAGGTAAAATCATTGAAGACTCAAAAAAAACAGCTGTATTTGCAGTGAATATACTGGTCAAAAGTCCGCTGGATTCTACTACAATTGCGTTTGGATTTACCGATGAATCAGGTCAGTTTGAGATATCAGTTAACACGGAATTGGATAGTGTTTTTTTAACAATTAACTCAATGACCATCCAAAAGAAAAATGTAGTCCTATCTACTAATGGAATACCAGTTGTCATTGAAGTAACAAGTTTCTCGCTAGATCTAAAAGAAGTCACTGTCGAAGGTATTAAGAATCCTATAACTCAACAGAATGACACCATTTCGTATGATATAAGTGGATTTTCTACGGTAAATGACCGAGTGCTGAGCGATGTGTTAACTCGTCTTCCAGGAATAGAAGTTATGAGCAATGGGATGATTCAATATCAAGGGAGACCCTTGGTTAAGTTCTACATTGAAGGACTGGATTTATTACAGGGACGATACAATCTAGCAAATAATAATCTCCCAATAGATGCAATCGAATCGGTGGATGTTTTGGAAAATCATCAACCCATCAGAGTGCTAGATTCTTTGGTTTTTTCTGATAGGGCTGCATTGAACATCAAGCTAAAACGTAAAAATACTTGGATTGGAACAGGACATGCTGGCGTAGGAGGGAGGCCTTTTCTCATAGACGGTAAATTTTCTCCTATGGTCTTTAGAGCCGATTTTCAAGCATTATTTACTGTTCAGGGTAATAATGTTGGAGAAAATTTAGAAGATCAACAGAAAACGTTGACGATGGATGCGCTACTAGATTTGTTGAATAACCGAGCCGTAAAAGAGTGGTTCACTTTTCCGGGACTGGGGATGTCGGGATTACCAAAGGACAGGGCAAGATTTAATGAGAGCTTTCTTGGATCCGCGAATGTGTTGTCAAAGAATCGCAGCGGAACTGAGTTTAGGTTGAATATGGATTATTATCAAGAGAATTTATTTCAAGAGAAAAATAGTTTCACTTCTTATTTTTTGCCTGATATGGATACTGTTTCCTTTATGGAAAACACGAATTTGGAAAACATCAGGAGAAAACTATCAGGAAGTTTAAACTGGAATAGAAACACAGCACGTAGTTATTTTGATAACACAACCTCTTTCGCAGTGGTCAAAAATGAGATTGATGGCAATGTGTTTTTTAATCAAAATCCAATCAACGAGACGTCATCCATGCCTATGCTTCGAATTGAAAATAAGCTGAAGCTGCTGACCCCTATCAAAAATAGGCTCTTTGATGTACGCTCGACTGTTTCTTTTGAGAAAACACGGCAAGAGTTAAATCTGATTCCTTCGGTAGTTGATGATAATGCAGGTCAGCCCTACGATTTTCTCGTGCAATCTATCGATTTCCAGAGATTGTTCACGACTAATTCCATTGGGTTGACATTCAAAACAAGAAATGCAATAACCATCCAATCTTCTTTTGGAGTGAGTGCTTTGATGGATAAGCTGGGGAGTAAACTATCGATTGACTCGCTCGCTAGGGATCAAATGTTAACAGCGGAAAGGAATAGTGCGAATTTTACAAATCTTTCAACTTTTGTCAAAAACTCGGTTGAATACAAAAAGGGCGGGTTTCAGGTGAAAGCTGATATTCCATTTTATATAGCACACATTGAAAGGAATAATCTTACTACTAGCGAATCCTCTAATTTTTCAAGGATTTATTCTGAACCTTATCTTAATCTGAGATATCAGATCAGTGGGAAATTTTCAACTTCTGGTTCTTTCAAGAAAACAAATGAGTTTGGAACTGGTGAAGATTTCTTCCCCAATCGGATAGTAACAAGTTATAGGAATATTGATAGCAATAGTAGCCGTATTCCTGAGTCTATTAAGTCAATGTTTAACTATGGTTTGAATTATAAAAACCCAGTAATTGGATTATTTTTCGATTTGACCGCTTCCTATTCTAAGACTGAGGATAATGTAATTGTCGAATTTTCACTCGCTAATTTTGGCGGATCAGCTAGATCATTAGTAGATTTTGATAATGAGACTATTCGGCGTGCATTAAGCTTCCGAGGGAGTAAGTATTTGAGTAATCTCTATACTACCATGACTGTTAGCAGTACGATTCAGTTTCAAGGTTTTCCTCAAGTAACCAACGATGTACTTCTGGAGTATTCCAATAGGATCAGTTCAACTGCCTTTGAAATAGCAATTAAACCTAAGGCTTACATAGGGTTTGATGCAAAGACGAGCCTTAATCTAATTAATTCGGAGAGTGAACAAAGTGGAATAGCACGAATCAGACAAGTAAGTACAACATTGGGTCTCGATGTATTTCCAATTCAAAATCATTTGTTTAGAGCTGATTTTGAATATGTTTCAAATGAAGTTAAGGATAGCAACTCTCCTCAGAGCAGTAGTTTTTTGGATTTTAGTTATCGATTTACACCTCCTAAGTCCAGAATGGATTTCAGCGTTATTTGTGCTAATATTTTGGATGCGGATATTTATAGAAGTTATTTTTCGAGCGGCTTTATTTTAGGAGTTCAAGAATTGCCATTACGGCCTAGGCAGTTTTTGTTGAAGGTGAATTTTTCGTTTTGAGAATAAAAGAGATACTGGTTTCATTCTAAGTATTGATCTGAAGGGCAATCAAAATCCCAATAGTCACTAAAAAGATCTCGCCGAAAGCATAGACCAAATACCGTGTGTCCCGATTTTGAGTCGGGAGAGCTTGGCGGATTTTTCTAAAAAGTGAAATCATGGGTTCAAGGGGATAAATTCATAGGTCTTATCCGTCAGGTTGAGGATAATTTTGTATCTCCCTACAGGAGCCACAATGTTGATCCATTCCCATTTCAGATATTCTTTCGGAAAAGGCTAACCTCCCCAATTTCGGCGCCAAGTAGCGTTTTCGGGAAACTTGACGTATCCTCCAGGCAGGTCAATTTCCTGTTCCTAGTGGGAAGGGGATTCAAATAGCTTTATGGAATTTGAAGGTGAAAACGTAATCGGTTTGATTCCGGGTACAGATTAAGTATGGCAACAAAAGCAATATCCCGGGATTAGATATGGACGCGTTTATCAAAACTTGGCGAGCCAAATACTACCACCAATCTGCAGATGGGATGGATGGAATCTTCGATTTCGCAGCTGCCAAAACCTATGTGCAGTTGAATTTTCTGATCAGCTATTCAATCGCCGAAACTCCAAAGAGACCGACTTGGAATGAGGGGGATTTGTTTGGGATTAAGTAAGCTTCGAAAAGGTATTTAACCGCGAACCTGTCTGCCGAAGGTAGAGGTCACAGAGGTTTCGCAAAGGGCTACAAAGTGGTTTTATAGGGAATTGGGTTCAATCCCACCTTCGATAGACAGGTCGGCGGTAAGCTTGGACCTTTATCTTTTAAGCCTCGCCAACTTTGACACTAACCTTCCAGTTTAACTCAAAATTGGTAAAAAGCTAAGGCTAGAAATTAGTCGAAAAGCTAAGATGGATTTAGCTTGAATGATGGCAATTGCAGCAGCAGGAATTTCTACCCAACCGTCCCAACTAGCATTTTGACACCACCGGTAGCAAAGTTTGCCAGATCATCTGTTGTGGCTTTGCCTTCAGGTGAACCTAGCCCAGCTTGCATATCTTCTGGAGTTTCGAAATAGAGTTCCGCCATTCGATAGTATTCCGGCTTTGAGCCATCTGCATTCGGTAAAAACTTGGTGACTTCGGCTTTTACAATTCCATTAATTTTACCAACCAAAGGCATATGGGTACTCCCATAATAGCTTTCAAAAGCTAAAGAGTCTGTAGGATGTCCGTAGAGGACGGTTACTTTGATCATGATATTTTTTGGGTTAATGGATTTAAAATTGGGAAAAAGACTTCTCTGCATAAAGAAATCCATTTAGCAAGCTAGGATAAAATTTATAAAAGCACTGGAGAACTGTCCCCCATTAATTTTGTAACACAATTCGGAATGGAAAATTGTCTGGTAATTTTAGGTCCATTTTTCTAAAAACTCTTGGATCTGACTTTGGATTTCTTCTGCTTGTGTGAATCGCTGTTCTAATTTG
>JBBQDY010000083.1:0-10490 GCA_038320155.1 Cytophagales bacterium | reverse complement strand
TGTAGGCCAGTTGAATGCTGCCTCATCAATAGTCCCAATGGTTTTTACTCCCGCTTTTTCAATCATTTCCACCATTGATTTTACAGATTTTGGATGGAGTTTTGGCTTACGCAAAAGCCGTTTGTCTTTCAAAGCTGAGCGATTTTCAGCATCAAAATTCCACTTGCCGTCTATAGGTTCTTTACCCTCCATGAGGATATCGAAATCTTTTCGCATCTGACGGTAAAAGGTTTCCATCAAGAAGGTCTTTTTCCCTTTGAAAAAATCCTGCAAATATTCCCGCTCAGTAAGAAAATGCTCCGTTCCGACTGCTCTTGATTGGATTTTCAACTGATCTGAAATTTGTCGAAGCTGCTGATCCAGCCGATACTCATCCGGAAGCTGATACTCAAACAAATCAAAGCTTTCATTTTTGACCAGTTTAGCAATCATCTTTCCGAGGTCTTGCTCGTTTTCTGACTGATCCAGTTTGAAATACAACACTTCATGGCCAGCCTCCTGGAGATGATCTGCAAAATTTCGCATGGCATGGAAAAAAGCGACAACTTTTTGAATATGATGCACCACATAATCCGTCTCTTGACGCATCTCCAGCATAAGGTAGCTGACATTCGAATCCACTTCATCAAACCAAGAATGGGACAGATTGAGTTGATCCCCAAGAATTAATCGTAACGTTTTTGGCATAAAAAAAGGGCTTTTGAAATAAAGCCCTTTCCAATTCCATTTGTTTCGATTTTAAGAGATAAATCATGGTATCGCCGAGATTCTAATCCAGCGTTACGAAATAAACCCTGCACGTTGGTGCGCTTTCAAATTCCCCTATCCGAAACCTCCCCGTGCTCTGAGGCTTTGCGGTAAATAAAATTCCCCACCACCAGTTTTGGGGGGCCTACACCTCAGAATTTATATTTATTTCGAGATTCTAATTTGGGTTCCGAATCCAGAATGGGGTTAAACTACTCAATTATCTTGCGCGCTTTGGCGAAACCACGGCCTTCCGCGTTGGCCATCGGCATCCTGGGTTAAGTAAGCGTGTAGAATTCCTTTCTGATCCGTAATTAGAACTTGATAGTCACTTGCAGCAATGCCATTCAGTTTTTTTAAAGTCGATCCAAACATACCCTTATTCCTATTAGGTGTTATACCATCAGATACCCTTAGATTAATCTCATCATCTGACTGACTTGCGCAAGGCTGTGATTGAACGTGATCGATTTCAAATGAAACGGTCACTTCAGAATTAGACATATCTAATACCTTCACGGAATAAGGTGGCTGGATGACAATTCGCTCAGAATGCTTTTCCCCTTCCGCATCAGTAATATCAACCGTGTATGTGCCTGCGTTAAGATTGGATCTATCCTTAGTAGTCTCAAGGGTATTCCATCGAAAAGTATATGGAGCTTTCCCTCCACGTACATCTAATAGAATTGTGCCTTTCTCAGCATGTGAGCGCAAGGCCAGTTTTCCTGACACATTTACACTAATTGCCTCTAGAGAATAGGCTATAAAATTCTCAGCGTTTCGCTTTGGTATTTCAAAAGCAAATTGAGCAAATGCAGTTTGACTCGCACTCACAATAAGTACAAAAATCAAAATGTAATGTAGTGTAATTCCCTTTTTCACAGTAGTACCCATTTTCCAAATGTTTAATGATTTCAGATTTCCGAATCTGTCTTATAAATTAATTTTTCTGTATTTCAGTTTTAAGAATAAAATTTTATGCATATGACATACATCAAAAGGATATTCTTAAAAATTGGCTATTACTTAGAATAAAGGCAGAATTACGCTATTTACCAAGGTGATTGGAAGAGTGGGAAATGATAGATTTAATTCAAAAGATCAATTTTTTCAACGAAGTGTCATATAGACCAAAAAGCTGTGGGGATGCTACTTTTTTTTATACACAAAAAGCAAAGAACCTGAAAATCATACTTTTAAAAAAAACTCGATAAGTATGAATTATTTTTTGAAAAAATTCAAATGGAAGCTATTTCTTCAATATTTGAAGCACGGAATAGTCCTGGCTTTCAAATTTCGGTTTTTAGCATCGCCCCATAAAAAGGAATAAGTGATGGAAACTTCGTGTGCTCCCCCAGAATTCCTGAGTCCAAGCTTTGATATCGTGACATCGTAGGAATATCCAATATCCAATCCGCTTTCGAGGGATACGCCGAATAATCCAATAATTGCCTCATTGTTTGGCAAACCGTTTTTGGTCGGCAATCCTCGATACCATATTCCCAAGACCAACGGATCCAAGAACAATTGAGTCCCGATGTCTAACTGATTAAAGGGATCTTGCTGCTTATAATTGAATGCAAATGAAATCGACCGCTCTGCAAAAGCATGCGTAAAGTAATTTCTTCTCCCACCTTGCAAATCAAATCGAATCCCCCCTTGAGCTGCTAGTTTCATTGGGAGCTTAGAAATCTGACCTTCTACAAAAGAAACATTCGGTTCAGAAATGTGGTGCGCCGATACACCTAGCCAGATTTTATTAGAATAAAACATTCCACCCAGGCTGTAATCGAAAAAGCTATAATGACTATCGATCGGAATACCATTCAACTCATCCGTGAGTCCTCCAACTGTACCATTTATAATGTCGATCTGAGTACCGAATACTAAATCGGAAAAAAATGCGTCTCGCTGCATGTAGCTCGCCATTCCTCCTAATCTGAAATACTTATCCTCACCCAGTTTCAATCGATAGGCGTAGGACAACCCAATTTCGTTTGTCGAAAGATTGGCAAGACTTTCTTGGCTTCCATTGAAAATCAAACCTATTCCACTATTGTAATCAAATAGATAGTGATCAATGTAAGCGGAATAAGAGTTGAAATTTTGATCCAAGCCAGGCCATTGATTTCGATAATTTATTCCGATTCGGGTTAGCTCACTTGCCCCAGTCAAAGCCGGGTTGAGGTAAAGAGGAGCGGAGTAGAATTGGGAATATTGTACGTCTTGGGCGTAGGCATCTTCCATTGTACTGGTCAGTACAACGAAAAAAATAATGATGACGCCTAACAACTTCCTCAACATAAGCTCATGCTTATTCCCTGAAGACAAAAGTACTCATTTAGAGCTAGCCATCAGGGAATTAAATCTATCAATGTGGATCTTGAAACTACTAGGGCTTATGATCGGGTCCAATCAAATTCGCTTCAATCCTGCTCCGGATTAAAAACAAAATTTTTTTTTCCGGAACAACTTGAATATGAATCAATAATAGTACCAAAGGATTTTTCGGAAAACTATTTTATTGGACTAGAGATCCAATACCACTTGATTTCTAACTAAATCTTCAAACTCCTCCCTTTTTCGGATCAGTTTTGCTTCCTTTTTCCACACCAATACTTCTGCAGGTCGAAGTCTTGAATTATAGTTGGAGGCCATGCTATAACCATAGGCCCCGGCATTTTTGAAAACGACCAAATCCCCAGGTCTGACTTCAGATAATTTACGGTCTGCCGCCAAAGTATCTGTCTCACAGATATACCCAACGACATTATAAGGCTTTGGATTGCCTTCAGGGTTGCTCAAATTATATACGCCATGATATGCGTCGTACAGCATAGGTCGGATCAAGTGATTCAATCCTGAATCTACACCGACGAATGTCAAATGGGGAGTTTGTTTCACGACGTTGGTTTTCACCACTAAATATCCAGATTCACTGACTAAAAATTTTCCCGGCTCAAGCCAAAGCTCCAATTCCCTACCGTATTGCTTGCAAAATTCTTTAAAGGCAGCAGTGACTTTACTCCCGACTTCGAAGACGTCCGTAGTCACATCCCCAGGCTTATACCCAACTTTGAATCCTCCTCCAAAGTCTAAAAATTTCAGATCTGGAAACCTAAGTGCGGCATCGAAAAGCACATTTCCTCCTTTCAAGAAAACCTCTGCATCCAAAATATCAGAACCTGTGTGGACATGAAGTCCCGTAATCATCATCTTGTAGTCAACCACAATGGCCAATACTTCCTCAAGTTGATGAATGGAAATACCAAATTTGCTGTGAATATGGCCAACAGAGATTTTAGCATTTCCTCCTGCCATAATATGTGGATTGATTCGGATACAAACTGGAACTGTATTTCCATAAGTTTGACCAAACTGAGCCAAAATGGGCATGTTATCCAAATTGATCATTACCCCCAAATCCACTGCTTGCTGCACTTCCTCAAAACTGACACAATTTGGGGTGTACATGATCTCATCTGGAAGAAAACCAGCCAATAAGCCCAATCGAACTTCCTCTATGGAGACCGCATCGACTCCTGCGCCAGATGCTTTTACCACTTTCAAGATTGAAATATTCGAGAGCGCTTTAGTCGCATATTTTATCTTCAGACTGACCCCACTGAATGCAGCTTGCAAAGCTTTAATTTGGTTTACAATCTTATCCCCATCGTAGACATAGACAGGTGTCCCAAATTGATGGGCGATGGATTCTAGGCTGATTCCTTGAATTTCAGAGGGATTTTGAACTGAGGGCATGGTTTGAAATTTGGCCTCAAAGATAGGTAAATCAAAAAAAAAGGAGGTAATAAACCCCCTTTTTAAAAATTTAAAATGTAATTAATAAACCTTCCGTAAGGTACAGTAATTTACTTTTCCCTTGCCATCAGCGGAAAGGGAATATGGGTTTAAGGCCAGTTAAATATTGTTAACCAAACCGCTGAGCCTTATTATAAAATTAAATTTGTTCGATGTCCAAACGTTCGATTACCCTAATCATAGTACTCATGTCCCTGTCTAGCTTCGGCTTGATCGGCTTCCAATACTATTGGGTAAGAAATGCAATTAGCATTAATCGAGAACGGTTTGATCAAAACGTATTGCAAGCGCTTTCAAGCACGGTAGATGAACTGGAGAAGGTACAGACCAGAAACACTATCTTTTCCACCTTGATGCAAGATTCTGTTTTCCAGCAATCTATTTTTCAAAAAATCGAGCCAATAGAATATCCATTCAGCCAAAGACCAAGCTATCGAAGACGACCTTCGTTGGTAGATACCATTTTCAAAAGTACTGCCCCTGAGGTAAGTCCGACATTTCGTAGAATCCTCGAATCCCAAGGAATAAACATCAATATCCTTGCGGAATTAGAGCAATTTTTTGCTTTTATGACGCCAGAGCAAGCCTCAAAAATTTTTACACCGGATGAGATGGAGGTTCTTCTTCAGGAAAAAGAGCGGCAGTTTCAATATTTGAATGAAATCGAAAAAACTCAACTGGCAATCCTAAATTCCCAGCCCTCCGCTTTACCTCAGGTAATCGCTGATATCAAACTTCCAGATGACGCATTGGAAAAAATCCGAAAGGCAAATTTGAAAATCGACATCGCAAATCAGACCTTTGATGAAATCATGGCAGGTCAAAAGGCAATTCTGGATCGTCTGGATACTACTGCGGTTAGAAGAATAGTCCGAGGGCATTTGCTCGAGCGAGGAATCTCTGAAGGTTTCGAGTTGGGATTGCTGAAAGACGATGGCCTCTTTCTTCCAATTGGACCGGTAGCCCAACAGTTTATGCTAGTTCAGCGGGGGATTCAAGCCAAACTTTTCCCAAATGATATCACGGGGAAAAACAATTATCTCTATATCTATTTCCCGGAGAAAGGCAGCTACGTAGCGCGGCAAGTTTGGCTTCCGATCTCGAGTTCGTTGATATTTATAGGAGTTATTATCTTTTGTTTCATCTATGCGATTAAAGTCATTATTCGTCAGAAAGCCCTTTCTGACACCAAAAATGACTTTATCAATAATATGACTCATGAGTTTAAGACCCCGCTTGCGACAGTGAGTCTTGCCGTAGAAGCACTTCAGGATCCCGAACTCTCCTCTCAGGATAAATTTAGGAAGCGGTATTTGGGGATCATCAAGGATGAAAATAAACGCCTAGTAGCTCAGGTAGAAAACGTTCTTCAAGCTGCTGCGTTGGATAAAAAGGATTTCAGCCTTAAACTAGAATCTTTAAATCTTTCGGAAATATTGGAATCGACAGTAGATCATTTCGCACTCTTAATCGAAAAACGAGGTGGGGAAATCAAATTTGATAATCAACTGAATGATGCAAAAATAGAGGGAGACCGTTTTCATCTCACTCACATTTTCAATAACCTCTTGGATAACGCAAATAAATATTCTCCCGAGCAGCCAAAAATTGAAATTCAGGTTACAGCCGATTCTGAACAGTTTTTCATCAAAATAAAGGATTACGGCATCGGAATGAGCAAGGATTCCCAGCGTAAAATTTTCGAAAAATTCTATCGGGTACCCACTGGGAATATTCACGATGTAAAAGGGTTTGGCTTAGGTTTATCCTACGTCAAAACTATGTTAGAAGCTCATAAAGGCACTATTTCCGTTGCCAGTGAGCTTGGAAAAGGAAGCACATTTACCATTAACTTACCCAAAACACAATGAGTAAAGTCAAACTATTAGTCGTCGAAGACGACCCGAATTTAGGTGATATCCTAAAGGAATACTTGGAAATGAAAGGCTATGAACCTACGCTTTGTAGGGATGGGGAGGAAGGCTGGAATAAATTCAAAAAAGACAAATATGATCTTTGCCTTTTGGACATCATGATGCCGAAAAAAGACGGATTTACATTGGCCAAAGAAATCAAAAAGGTACAAGAGGATCTTCCAATCCTATTTTTGACTGCCAAAAATCAAAAGGATGACATCATTGAAGGACTAAAAATCGGGGCAGATGACTACATCACCAAGCCTTTCAGTATGGAAGAATTGCTTCTTCGGATCAATGCAATCCTGAGAAGAACCAAGAAATCGGATGAAGTGACTGCTTTGAAAGTGTACAACTTCGGGGACTTTATTCTTCATTATGACGAACAGGTCCTTGACGGCCCTAAGGGCAGGCATAAATTGACCTCAAAAGAAAACGAGCTGATCCGAATATTGGTGGCAGAGATGAATAAATTGGTCAATCGAAGCCATGCTCTGAAGCAAATATGGGGCGATGATAGCTACTTCAATGCGCGAAGTATGGATGTGTATTTGAGTAAAATCCGAAAGCTGCTCAAAGACGATCCTAAAGTTCAGATCATCACCGTACATGGTGAAGGATTCAAACTAATCGTCAGCGAAGAGCAATAAATAGGTCTTTCAGGCACAAAGCAATTCATTAAGAAAAAATTGGTCCAAGCCTACCTACGGCAGTTAAATCTTAAGACCTGCCTTCCGGCAGACAGGCTTGGACCATTGTTGTTTTAATTGAGCTTTAGTTTTCCCAATGCTCCTGAAGCTTCACTTCCATATTTTTTGATCACTTAAGTAAAGGCCTAATTAATGAAGTAATTCTCTCAATTATTCTCCTCAATTAGTGAAGCGCCAATTCCATTTCCGGCAGGAAAAATAACTTGATCAACACTGATCTGAACTCCCTTGGCAGGATCATGTGACAAAAGCATGGCTCCATCCATATCTAAATAATCCAATAATGGCGCAATATGAGCAATAGCAGTGATACCAATAGAGGATTCAGTCATACAACCCACCATCGTTTTCATGCCAAGCGATTTTGCCTCCTTCAGTATTCGTAGGCCTGGAGTAATGCCTCCAGCTTTCACCAGCTTTACATTGATGGCGTTAAAAAGTCAGCAATATTCTGCTCCATCTGCATCAGCCGCTTGTAGCGTTCAGGGTCGTTTTGTAGGATAGCTTCCATATTTAGCTCTGAACCGCAGGTGCGCTGTGCAACGGTCTCAAACAAAGGGAATAATAATAAAATTAAAAGGACAAGTACATTTTTCATCTTATCTATCGGCTATAGGTTCAATAGAGGTGATTTTGAATTTGCAGCCAAAAGTTGTTCTTGTGTTTGGCTGAGTTAGTAAATCACAACAGTCAAATCTATTTCCAGAAAAGTTTACTTGAATATTGTCCCGCCTTAGCACTGTTGGCAATGATTCACTCAACACCAAGACATCGTTATCAGTCGTTAGGATTACGAACATAAAATAGGGGGCATCTTCAATATTCAGATTATCACATAAAAAATCATAAGACTCTCCGTCAGGATTTGAACCAATTACGAGCTGCCTTACTCTTCCTATTTCATTGTTGTACATTTTAGCGATATTCATATTTTCACACTTATTTTTCACATAATTCCATAGATTGGGAATCTGGTACTTCTTGTGAACAGCTAGTGCTGACAAGCCAGAAGCACAGTGGTAGAAGGGTTGTTAAATTTTTCATAGCGGTACAATTTGATTTATAAAACATTTTCATTTGGCAAGTCTGTAATTCGTTTTCATTTCAGGCAGGGATTTTTTGAAATATACGTAATGGTTATAAATGGGGAAGGTTCGCAGTAGCTAAACTCCCTTCTTGGATATCCACCGTCCCTGTATTTGAAGTAAAATTCAGCGTTAGGGGTTAAAAAATTGGGGTCCATCCCTCTGGCAAATAAAGTATCTATACTTGCTAAGAGCCTCATTTTCAAACAACACATAAGCATCAGGAGAAGGATAAATTATCACCTTTTCACTACCATTGTAATAGTATTGTTGCGCTTGTGTAGTAAAGCAGATTAGAATAGCAAACACTAGGTATAAATATTTCATAACATTAATATTTTCGGTTTTAATTCATTTTTTCAATTGATGTCAGGACGATTTCCCGATAGAAGAAATCAGCAGGAGCAATTGTCAGTTCTTTACCACACATTATCTTGAGATGTCCTGTGAATTTTATAGCTATTGAATCGCTATTTTTATCTTGCTTTAAATTATCGAATTCACTTCCTATGAAACCTTCATTACAAACAATGAACTTACGTTGGCAATTGTAGCAACCTTCGCTACCTTGGAATATCCAAAAACGGTTATTAAATTTTTCCTCTGGAACGAAAGGATCAGGAATTTCATCATCTTTAAAGAAGATGACCCCCATTTTTTGTACTTCTATTGGGATATTATCAAGTTTTTCGTTTGGGATGGTATTAACTGTTGGTGAATTACACCCACAATCTAATGGTGACTCTTCAGATCCGCAGCTTACTGCAAACAGACTTATTAGGAGGATTAGTGTGGTTGATGTTCTCATTTTTCGCTCGATTAGATTATTGTTATTGCTAGCTACGCTAGCTGCAATTCGTTATGATTAATCCAAATTGCTCAAGATATCCAACTATTCTGGAGGAAATTGTAAGTTCTAGAGGCGACGATATTTTTAAAAACGTCTTTTTTTCTAGTACTATTTGAGATAAGCCGGATGCCTTTGAAATTGAACTAATTTATTTAAATATATAAAATTTATTAGTTTAAAAGGACTATTGAATAAAAATTCTTACAAATTATTTTTAGTAAGTCATTTCTCCTATGAGAGTAAGTCAAAACAAATCCGAATCAGAGGTATAGACATTTTTCAATCGAAAGGGATAATAAAAGTGGAAAGACTTAACTAGAAAGTGATCAGGAGGAGTTACTGTCGGATGGGCTTTTTATTATTGTATCACCTGAATTAAAGGCCAGAGAAATTGATGGGAGATTTTAACGCTAGTGTCAAAAGCTTTTATTTCCTCTGAAATCGGCAAAACCAATATGGTTCAAGAATCTATAGCACTGTATTACCACAATTCATTATTCAAGCTGCTTAAAAAATCTATCTCGAGCTGCATGTACATCTTTTTACCACAAAGAATTCGGAAAATTAGGTTTGAATTTTGACCTATTTCTTTCTGGACTTCCAACGTCTCAATTATTAGGTGCCTGTTCGAGGTAATAGCGTAAAAGGTTCGCTTCTACATTCTATGTATTTGCAATCCTGAGCGTCACTAAATTTAATACTGATTTGCTTCCTAAAATCCCTCTCGATATTCGGGACAAGCTCTTGCCCTCCGCAGCGGAGGGCCTTTGATCTGATTACAAATCAGGATTTCGTTTTACACCGGAACCTGCACCAGTGCGAAAACTCATTTTCTATAAAGGCCTAATAGATCAATGACCCTTCTCAATTATCCTCCTCGATTAGTGTAGCACCAATACCATTTCCGGCAGGAAAAATAACTTGATCCACACTGATCTGAACTCCCCTAGCAGGATCATGTGACAAAAGCATGGCTCCATCCATATCTACATAATCCAATAAAGGCGCGATATGAGCAATAGCAGTGATACCAATCGAGGATTCAGTCATACAACCCACCATGGTTTTCATACCAAGCGATTTTGCCTCCTTCAGCATTCGGAGACCTGGAGTAATGCCTCCAGCTTTCACCAGCTTTACATTGATGGCGTTAAAAAGTCCGTGACATTTCTTGACATCTGATTCCACGATGCAGCTTTCGTCGGCCATTACTGGCAACTTACTTTCTGTAAAAACTCGACGCATACCTTCCAGATCATCCTTCCCAAGCGGCTGCTCCATGAATTCTACCCCCAGCTTGCTCAGCTCGCCCGAATAGGCGATCGCTTGATCTGCTGTCCAGGCACAATTGGCATCAATT